>JBKJRY010000354.1:0-9245 GCA_046593045.1 Chitinophagaceae bacterium
AAATTCTTAATTAACATTTTGCCCGTTTGAATAATCATAAAGCCGAGGGTATCGGGCATTTTGCTACAATTCATGGGTCAATAGTTAACTAAGGAACTATTGTATATTCAAGCTTGAAAGTTCTTAAATATTATCTGTAGTTAAAAGGTAATGAATTAATCTTCAGGATGTAAATTTAGTATAGTATTTTAAAAAAATATATTTCCAGGTTTTTAGAACAAACCAGCTCCTAATTTTTCTATTAGCGGTCTGGCAGGCGACGGACACAAGCTTTTTTTTGCTAAATCCGTCAGTAAATCCTCACAAATAGGTTGATTTTTGGAAATTATTATGCGGGAAAGAACTACTAATACCTGCTGTGCCCGGAATATGATATTGTGCAAGTAGTGTCCTACTTTTAAGCTTAAACCGTTTATTCATCCCTGTTGGGAAGTCAAGTTTTCAGTAAATCAGCTAAAACATTTAGGCGTAAGTTGATGTACTTGAGTGAGGGTACTGAAGTTTTAGTGCAATTGTGTGAAATTTAATATTTCAAAGGTATTATCTCAAAAAACCGAAGTAGCGTGGAGTTTTTCTATTTAATAGCACTATTATTATTGCTTTGGAAAAAACAAAAAAATAACCCCGCAATTAAGCGGGGTTGCTTTTTTATGGTTTTAAATAGTAAGAGAACACAAATCGATATTGAATTGAATTAATAAGTAAACGATATTAGTGATTAAAGTTTTGAGCCCGATTTCAAAATTGGATATTAAAGCGGAATTATTAAATCAAAACCTATCACTTCACTATTTAAACAATACAAGTGATTTTCATAGGTCGGATCTTAATTTCTTAAGGGCTATATCAAACTGAAAATTTCCTGTTTATGGCAATCATGGATATAGGTTAAAGATCACCATTTCAAAATTGCTGGATGTAGAAGATGAATTAATATATTGTAGAAAATTTACTACAAGACATTTAGCTGGATGGAATAATGTGATGAACCTTTGCAAGTGTATTTATATCAACAATATTTTTACAATTCAGCTTTTTAAAAATCCTTGCTTTATGAGTTCCTATTGTGGAGGTGTGAAGGTTTAATTTTTTACTTATTTCGCTCACGGTTTCACCCTTTATTATGAATTGAATTATTTTAAATTCCTGGGGGGATAATCGGTCAAATGGATTTAGGGGATTATTACCCAGCGCATCTTCAGTGAGTGCCTGGCTTAAAGATGGGCTGGTATATCTCTTATTTTGTAAAACGGTCTCTATAGCAGCTTTCACCTCTTCTTCGGGAGCCTCTTTCCCTATATAGCCTTTGGCACCTAGCTTTAGATATTTTTTTGCGTAGATTTCCTCAGCATTCATACTTATCATCAAAATTTTTGAATCAGGTTTCAATGCAATTATATTACTAACCAGTCCGAATGAATCTGTTCCTGGCATATTCATGTCCATGATCAAAAGGTCATAATCAGTTTTCTTGATTTTTTCGTAAGCTACATCTCCATTATGCGCCTCATCGATAACCGTAAAAGGAATTATGGTTTCTATATATATTTTCAGGCCAGACCTGATAATTGCATGATCATCTACCAGTAGGATATTCTTCATTAACCAAATAAATCTGTTTATTTAAACAATCTAATATTACCAAAAATACCTCAAGTTTTTAGCGAAATAACTTTAAATATTTTATTTCTATAAATTCCTTTATTTGAAAATAAAATAATTTAATTTAGAACACTGCTATATCATTACTTGCAGTTCGGTTTTTCTCGTCAATCCGCTAAGTAATTTAAAATACCAGCAATAGTATATTGGCACCCTGTGTCGCATTGCTATTATGTGAATATCTTTATCGTAATACATTAAAACTTTTCATAAACAATTACCAGTAGAAATAAAAGCAATCTACCATTATCAGAACGTTATTAAGTGCAGAAAACCATGCAACAGGGAGCCAACAATATTTCATTACTTATAGTAGAAAATAATTCTACAGATCAATCATTATTGCAAGAACATTTACAAAGTTCAGGGCTGAATATTGCCAATATTGAAGTAGTACCAACTCTTAAGGGGGCAAAAGAACTATTGCACCAAAAGTCTTTCTCTTTGATTTTACTGGATCTTTTCTTGCCAGATAGTAAAGGTTTGGAATCATTGAAAAGTATTCTGCGAATAAATTCACGGATTCCAATTATTATTTTATCAGGCTTGTCGGATACCAAAGTATCGTTGAAAGCACTCTCACTAGGTGCCCAGGATTTTTTAATCAAAGGAGATTATAATAATACAATACTGGAAAAAACAGTGAGTTATAGTATTGAAAGAAAAAAGAATCTTGAAACAATTGAAGAAAATGTAGAGCGTTTTAACCTTGTAAGTATGGCCACCCATGATATGGTGTGGGATTGGAACGTAAAAACAGGTGAAATCTACAGAAGTAAAGAAGGATGGAAAATAATTCTAAATATTAAAGAAGACAAAGCAGCTGATGGTGATGGCTGGGGCCTGGAAATTCATCCCGAAGACCGCGCGAAGGTGAAACAAATGAGGGACGATATTTTTTTATCCAGGACAAAAAATCTCTTTGAAATCGAATGCAGGATTCTTTCAGATGATAATAAATATGCATTTGTTCAGGATAGGGGTTATGTTATTCGTGATAGTGAGGGGAATCCTATAAGGCTTATTGGCGCAATGCAGGATATAACACGAAGAAAAGATGCAGAGCAGAAAGTCTTGTTAAGCGAAAAAAGATTTAAATCTCTTGTTCAAAGTGGCTCTGATTTAATTGCCATTATAGACGAAGCGGGAAACTACATATATGTGAGCCCGACTTCTATGCGCATACTTGGTTATGAGCCTGAATTTTTGACTGGTAAAAATGCTTTTTCATTTATTTACCCTGGTGATGTGAATACAATAAAAAATTATCTTGAAAAGATAAAAGAGTATCGAAGCCAGGATTTACCATTGTACCGTTTTCAAAATGCGAAGGGGCAATGGAGATGGCTGGAGACGAATATTATCAATTTACTTCACGACGAAGCAGTTAATGGTATCGTAGCCAATTCGAGGGATATAACAGATAGAAAATTGGCAGAAGAAAAAGCCGCAAGGGAAAAGATCATAAAGCAAAAGGAAATTACGGACGCCATAATCTCTGCACAGGAAAATGAGCGATCCGAAATTGGGAGAGAACTCCATGATAATGTTAACCAGCTTCTTGGTGCAACCCGTTTATATATCGATATGGCAAGGAAGAATCCGGAAAATCGTGATTCCTACCTGGAAAGTTGTTCGATCTATACGCTCAATGCGATTGATGAGATAAGAAAACTTTCCAAAACACTCATCACACCAATGATTAAAGAAATAGGATTGGTTGAATCCATTAAGGATTTAATCGAAGATATTATGCAGGTGCATCGTGTGAGAATTGTATTTAATGATTTAAATTTTGAAGAGGAAAATCTAAATGAAAGATTTAAACTAAATCTATTCAGGATAGTGCAGGAACAAATTAATAATACTTTGAAGCATGCAAAGGCTAAAACTATCGAAATAAATTTCAATCAGTATTCTGACAGTTTATCTATTTTAATAAAGGATGATGGAATTGGCTTTGATCCATCCTTATCGAGAAAGGGAGTTGGTATTAATAATATAATAAGCCGTGCTGAATTATATAAAGGCTCAGTGGAGATTGATTCCGCGCCAAATAATGGTTTCAGGCTGGCAATAATATTTAATAACTTAGATTTATTAATAAATTAAAATTTTCTCTTTCATAACCATCGAAGTTTTTATCCGAACAAATCGCTGCTCAGGTACCTGTCTCCCCGGTCACACACAATAAATACAATTATTCCCCTTGTTAATTCCCGCGCCAATTTTATGGCTGCTGAAGCTGCTCCACCGCTGCTCATGCCTGCAAATATGCCTTCCTCGTTAGCAAGCCTCCTTGTAAAAGTAATTGCATCTTCCTGTGTTACGTCCATGATCCTGTCAACCCTTGAAGGTTCAAAAATTTTTGGAAGATATTCAACTGGCCATCTCCTTATTCCCGGTATTGAAGCTTCTTCAGTGGGCTGGCAACCTACTATTTGTATGTTTTTATTTTGTTCTTTCAAATACCTGCTACAACCCATAATAGTTCCGGTTGTGCCCATCGAACTTACAAAATGCGTAATGGAATGCTCTGTATCCCTCCATATTTCAGGCCCCGTAGTTTTATAATGCGCTTCGAAATTATCAGGATTAGCAAATTGGTTTAGAACATATTTTTCACCGGAAGCGGCTTTTTCATCTGCATAATCGCGGCAGGCTTCTATACTTTCAAGAAGGGTGACTGTTGCACCAAATGCTTCCATTGTTAAGACCCGCTCCCTTGTAGAAGTAGATGGCATTACAAGTTCAATTTCAAGTCCGAAAAGTTTAGCTATTAATGCCATTGCGATTCCGGTGTTTCCGCTGGTTGCTTCTACCAGTTTAGTTTCTTTATTTATATCTCCGCGCTCAAGTGCGCTTCGTATCATGTTCAATGCTGGCCTGTCTTTTACACTTCCGCCGGGATTATTTCCTTCCAGCTTGGCATAAATTTTTACGCCTGGGTTAGTATTCATTTTTTGAAGCTCCACCATTGGCGTATTTCCAACAGTATCTAAAATCGTGGCCATCCGGTTATTTTAATAGTTTGCAATTTTACCTTCCAGTACAGTGAGTTCGGGGTTATGGTATATCAATGTACCTGGCGGAACACTTTTTGTCAACCAAACATTTCCACCAATAACACTATGATGACTAATTGTTGTATCACCGCCCAATATGGTAGCACCTGAATAAATAACTACATAGTCTTCTACCGTAGGATGTCGTTTCATTAAGGCCATCGATTTATCAACGCTTAATGCCCCGAGCGTTACTCCCTGGTAAAGTTTCACATGATTTCCAATAATGGCGGTTTCCCCAATAACAATTCCTGTACCGTGATCAATAAAAAAATGATCGCCAATTTCCGCACCCGGGTGAATGTCTATTCCAGTTTTTGAATGGGCATGTTCAGTAAGTATTCGGGGAAGTAGCGGAACATTCAGTCTCAGCAATTCATGAGCTAGCCTATAAAAGCATAAAGCATAAAATCCCGGGTAGGCACGTATCACTTCAAATTCTAGTCTCGCAGCGGGGTCGCCATTTATTAATGAATGGATATCAGTGTTCAATACACGATATAATTCGGGAACGTTTCCGAAAAATTCTGTTGCTATTTCTTCGTTATTACAATCTCTGCAGGCGCGGGTTGCATTTAAGATATTAAGGAGATCACTTTCCAGTTTCTTATATTCATCTTCTATCTCTTCTACCGAAGAATAAGAAATCATTGACTGTTCGGGATATAAAAGACAAATGAGGTGCAATGCCCAGGCTGAAATAATTTTATTAGAGGGAATTATTTCTTTTTTTTGCTGCCTTGTATAAAGATGTCGAAAAAAATCTTTGCTCATTTTGTAAAATTAAACCTAAGTCGCCAAAACATACTTAAGATTACCTTAATCTATCACATCGATTTTCCATGTGATAGCTGTCCCGCCCCTGCGAAGCGTTTCAGCCACTGAACAATATTTTTCCATGGATAAAAAGGCAGCTTTTTCCGCCTTATCCTTATCAACACCCTGTATGGTAAATACTACAGAAATCGCTTTCCATAGTGAAGGTATTTTATTTTCTTCCCTTTCACCCTCAACAGTTATTTTGAATTGCTGTACAATTTGTTTTTGTTTTTTTAGAATGGCGATCATATCAATGGCACTACAGGTGCCTAAGGCAGATAATACAAGCTGCATTGGACGAAATCCAAAATTAGTGCCTCCCGATTCTTCACTGCTATCTGTTTTTAAAATATGATTCTTTTCATCTTTCACTTCAAATCCAAAATCACCTTCAGTTTTTTCCATTACTATCCTGTTCATAATATTTTTTTAGGTGTTTAAAATTATTCAAATAAAATGCAATTATCTATAAAATCTGTTTATAAAACAGTATTTCATGCGCAGTGCCAGATCTCTTTATCTACTTTTGTAAAAATATATGCTTGTTTTTTTTTGTAAAGAATTTTTGCTCTTTACATTATTCATCTTAAAAAATCCTGTTTATGAGTAAGTCATCGCATGTTCCTTCAAGGGTTACCGCTATTGTTGCAATTGCTTTTTTAATTCCGCCATTAGTCTTTTTTATTATGTGGTCATCTATAGGGCTCCAAGGCAGCGGCCTGAATGCAAATGAAAAAATAGATGTTTACCTGGGGAAATTCCCGTTTTTTATGCAAAGCCTCACCTCCATCAATATTATTTCGATAATATGTTGCTTAGTTTCAATAGTATTTGCGGCAAGAAGTTTTAAGAAACGTTTGCTTTCCATAAGGGTGCTAATGTTTCTTGCAGTGATAATAGCCTTTTTTATTATTTTGTTTAATATTTATCAAATGGTTTAGGGGAGTTCCAGGGTATATTCTGAATGGGATGCTATATCGGCGGGAAAGAGCTATTGGTATTCATATTCAATCTTTCCCAGTAGTTTTTTTTCTTTAGAAAAACATCTTTCAGTTTCCCTGAGATTTTTATCATTATAAGAATACCTCCAAATGAAATAATTATCCCCTGTTTCAGATGCAGTAATCATTTGCACTGGTAGATTTGATGTACCGTATTCGTACATGTAATCCGGTAAAAGTCTGCCGGCCCTCTCATTGAAGTGAACAACGTCAGTCAGGCGGTTTTTATCATCATAGTAATAATAAAATTTTTTGTCAGAGCTATTAGTTTCTTTAACGTTTTCCTCAATTATATTACCCTTGTCATCTTTTACAAAAAGTATGGTTGACACTACTGTATTATTTTTTTTGCGTAGTAATTTTTTCGGCTTGCGGGAGTCGTCATAAGAATATTCTCGTGTTTCAGTTATGGTGTTGGTCTCGTCGTCGGCTTTTGTAACGATTTGTACCACTAAGAGAGTTCCATCTGTATTATACTGATAATTAGTGACACTGGTTGTTGTCGGTGTATTGTCGGTAGTTTTTATAATACGACCATCCTTATTATAATCAGAGACTAAAAGTGATTCCCCCGTGATATAGGATTTTGATATCATCTCCGATTGTAAATAATTTTTATTTATTTTTTTTTCACAAAAAAAGCCATCACTCGGTTCCCCGTCATCTTCAAAGCTTTTAATTTTTACGGCCTTTAATTTTTCGTTTTTCAAAATCGAAAATTCGGTTGTGAGCTGCTGATTGTTCCAAATATCCTTATAGTAATACTGTGCCTTAAGTGCGAATGCAGGCAACAATAAAAAGATGAAAAAAGGAATAAAAATGAGTAATAATTTTCTGATCATTTCAGAGCAAGATTTGATTTCAATTTGGTTCAATCCTATTAACGTGTAAAATACCTCATTAATTTTGCAAGCAGATTTTGTTTGTTATTTTTAACCACTTTTTATAGATCAACTTTGTTTATTGTCACATTTTCTTCAAAGAACTGAACGGAATTGCCTTAACTGTGGAACCTATGTCGTTGGCAAGTATTGCCATAATTGTGGACAGGAAAACATAGAGCCGAAAGAATCTGCCTTGCATCTTGTATCTCATTTTTTTAAGGATATTACCCATTTTGACGGAAAATTTTTTACTTCTATAAAAGACCTGGTTCTAAAACCGGGATTTTTGTCAAAGGAATACATGATTGGACGAAGGGCCACTTACCTGAATCCTATACGAATGTATCTTTTTACATCATTTATCTTTTTTCTTATTTTCTTTTCACTTTATAAAGTAGATGAGAATTCTATAGCTTCCGGAATTAGTAATCCAAATTATGAAACTTCAGATTCAGTAGAACTAAATGAGCTTACGCCAGGTATAAATATCAGGAAACAAGAATCGAAAGAAGGACCGGGCGGAAGAATTAACAAGGCTTCCATTTCAATTACTCCCACAAATTATGCATCTCAAAAAGAATACGATTCATTGATCGCCGCGGGTGTGGTAAAAGATAATTGGATTCAAAAAATGATGATCAGGAAAAATATTGAAATAAATAAAAAATATCAGAATAATACAGGTGAAGCAATCGTAAAAATTATTGATAAACTGGAGCATTCAATTCCACAAATGTTATTTGTATTACTACCGCTATTTGCTTTAATTCTTAAGCTCTTATATCTAAGGCATAGAAGTTTTTACTATGCAGACCATGCTATTTTTACGATCCACTTCTACATATTTGTATTCATCGAACTATTAATCATTTTTGGCCTGCAAAAAATTGATTCTATTACAGGATTTGGCTGGCTGCAATACATAAGCGTTACACTCATTTTATTTTTATTATTTTATTTGTATAAGTCTATGCGTAATTTCTACCAGCAAAATCGCATTAAGACTATACTTAAATGTTTCTTATTGCTTTTTTCTTTTATACTCCTTGGAATGTTTCTCTTCACTATATTCTTTTTTATAACAGTTTTTAAAATTTAATTTTTTTATGTTGCTAAATAATAAAGGCCTGGATCGATTGATAATCATAATGAACGAGCTTCGCGAAAAGTGCCCGTGGGATAAAAAGCAAACTATTCACACATTGCGCCAGCAAACTATCGAAGAAACATATGAGCTTGCAGATGCGATTACAGATAAGAATTGGATGAGTGTAAAAGAGGAATTAGGTGATTTGCTTTTGCATATCGTCTTTTACGCAAAGATCGCGGAAGAAGAAAATCAATTCACAATACAGGAAGTGATAGACTCAATTTGTGAAAAATTAATAAAACGCCATCCGCATATTTACGCAGACGTAGAAGTTAAAGATGATGAAGAAGTAAAAAGAAATTGGGAACAAATAAAATTAAAAGAAGGTAAGGAATCGGTGTTGAGTGGAGTGCCCAAAACATTGCCATCAATGATTAAGGCAATGCGATTGCAGGATAAAGCTAAACAGGTAGGGTTTGAGTGGGCAACCAAAGAAGAAGTGTGGGAAAAAATAGATGAAGAAAAAATGGAATTGCTCGAAGCTGTAAAATCTGGAGATGCCGAACATATTGAGGAAGAGGCTGGTGATCTTATTTTTTCCCTGATTAATTATATGAGGTTTTTGAATGTAGATGCGGAGAACGCCTTGGAGATCACAAATAAAAAATTCATTAAGCCTTTTACCCAAATGGAAGAAATAGCCAAACAAGAGGGAAAAAATCTT
>JBKJRY010000370.1:0-7431 GCA_046593045.1 Chitinophagaceae bacterium
CATAACCACTTTTTTCATTTACTGTATTTACAGCAGGAGAAATTTTCGGACTACATGAAAAATAAAAGACACTGAAGGAAATTATGATGAATGAGGAATTTTTTTTCATAGCAATCATTTAACACATCTAAATAAAAATATCTGCAGATAAATTTACAGTTTTTAGCATAACGATGATTCGAAAATAAATCGGGCTAATTTTGAGTTATTCAAATCAGCATTATGCCGGACGAAAAGTCAATGTACTATAGCGATTACCTCCAGCTCAATAAAATTCTTGACGCACAACATCCTGAAAGCTTTAAAGCAGGAAATGAACCAGCACATGATGAAATGCTGTTCATTATTATTCATCAGGCATATGAATTATGGTTCAAGCAAATTTTGTTTGAGATGGATTTCATCATGAATGTTTTTAAAAAAGATAAGATTGATGACAACTCCGAGGACCTGAACCTTGTGAGACATCGCTTAAACCGCGTTATTGAAATTCTTGAATTACTAAACCAGCAAATCACTTTGCTCGATACAATGACGCCGCTTGATTTTCTTGAGTTTAGAAATTTGCTAATGCCTGCGTCAGGTTTTCAAAGTGTGCAATTCAGGCTGCTTGAAGCAAGATTGGGGCTCGCGATGGATGTTCGCCACCAAAAAGATTATTATAAAAGAACCAATGAAGGCGGCTTTAACGAACCTGATTATAAAAAAATAAACGAAACCGAAAGTCATATAACACTTTTGCAACTGATCAATAACTGGCTGGAAAGATTGCCATTTTTTGACATCGAATTTTGGAAAAATTATCAAAACCAGGTTGCTTTAAATGAGCGTCTGCAACCATTTTGGAGCGATTATAGAAATATTTATAATGAAGGACTAACAGAAAGGGAAGCAACAAAAATTAATGATTTTGATTTCATTTTTTTTACGCGAAAAAGTAGTTCTATTGTTGAAAGTGAATCGCAGGTAAAATGCGCACTCTCGGCAAAAGCAATGCGTGCTGCATTGTTTATCATGCTCTACCGGGATTTCCCCGTCTTCCAAACATCCTATCAAATTTTAGATGCACTTGTTGAAATTGACCACCAGATGGCAACGTGGAGGCATAAGCATCTTGTAATGGTGAGAAGAATGATTGGGCTTCGTATGGGAACAGGAAACACAAGCGGGCGTGGGTACCTAGAAGGGGCACTTAACAGCCATTATATATTTAAAGATATTGCCGGGCTTTCCACATTTTTAATTGAAAGAAAAAAATTACCTAAGCTGCCGCAGGAGCTGATAGGAATGCTGAGTTACAATAGCTGATTTGCTGAACGTTGAATCGGCTTCTAAAAACTATTCATCCATTTCTCCCCTTATTTCATCAGAAACGGCAACGAGCACTTTATCAATTCGCTTGCCGTCCATATCTATGATTTCAAAGTCAAAGCCACGCCATTCAAATTTATCCCCTGACGAAGGGATCGTCTTTAGCTCATGCAAAATAAATCCTGCGAGCGTATCAAAGGTATTCTCACCTTCATTGATCCAGATGGTTTTGTCAAACTTTGTAAGAAAATCATAGAACTGAATTTGCGCATCTATGAGAAAAGTTCCATCTTCTCTTTCAATAATTTCATATTCATCATCTTCAGCCTCCGGCATTTCGCCCACGATAGCTTTTAAAATATCCTTGATGGTTATCATTCCTTCCATGCTGCCATATTCATCTACAATAAATGCATAATGCAGCTTGGTTCTTTTTATTTTCTCAAGTACCTGGTAGGCAGAATTATTTTCAGGAATAAATAATGCGTCTTTAATAAGGTTTGCAAGAGGTTCATCAGGCCGCAGGTAAATATCTTTTACAAAAACGATGCCTTTCAAGTCATCAATAGTTCCCTCACAAACCGGGTATACTGAATGCTGGGATTCTTTAATTTTCCCCCGCATTGAATTTTTATCTTCGTTAATGTCAAACCACACAATATCTGTGCGGTGCGTCATAAGAGAAGTAATATTTCTATCGCCGAGATGAAAGACTCTTTCGATAATATCTTTTTCTTCCTCTTCAATGGCTCCTAACTCACTTCCTTCATTGATCATAGCTTTTATTTCTTCCTCTGTTACCTGGCTGTCGCTATGCTTTTTAATGTTAAATAATTTGAAGAATCCGGTACTTAAAATGCTAAGCAACCAAACCATAGGATATGAAATTCGGCTAAGTATTCTTATAGGATTTGCAAAAGTTTTTGCTATCTTTTCCGGGCGTAATATGGCAATTCTTTTAGGAATTAACTCACCAAAAAGGATGGTTAGAAAGGTGACGAAAATTACTATCAATACAGTTGAAATAGTATCAGAATAGGGTTGCGCAAAGTCAATTTTAGCTATATATGGCTCCAGGGATTTTCCGAATTTTTCACCTGAATACACACCAGTCAGAATTGCAACCAGTGTAATATATATCTGCGTTGTAGATAAAAATACTTCGGGGTTTTCCTGTAATTCAACTGCAGCCTTGGCTTTTTTATCGCCCTTTGCGGCGGCGGCATCCAGGCGGCTTTTTTTTGCGGATACTAATGCAAGCTCGCCCATCACAAGAAGCCCGTTAAGTACTATAAGAAAAAATAATATAATTAATTCAGCCATAAGAATATCTTCAAATTACGGTATTGAGTCCGATTTTATAGTTATAAATTTTTGATGTGACGTATCCGAGAACCAAACCAACGATTGCGCCACAAATAACATCAAGGGGAAAATGCACACCCACATAAACCTGGGCGTATGAAATAATTGATGCCCATACAAAGAGCAGTGCCCAATAATTACCCAACGTTTTTTTGAATGTGGTAAAGATAAACATAGCAGCTGCAAAATGATTTACAGCATGTGAAGATGTAAAGCTTGAACTTGATGGGCAATAACTTACTAAAAATCTCATGCTACCTGCAAGCGCAGGATCGTGACACGGCCGCAGGCGTATAAAATTTTCTTTGATGAGCGTGCTGCTTACAAAATCACTTAGCATGACATTCATAATAAAAAATAATACCCAAAACCATCCTTTAATTTTGAAATTGATAGTAGTAAAAAGGATAAGAAAAAAATAAAAAGGGATCCAGAAATAAGATTCCCTGATAAAAGGAAAGAACCAATCTAAAAAGGATGTGTGCCAGTCACCATTTAGCTTTGAAAACAAGGTATAGTCAAATTGCTTCAATGCCTCTGGAATATACATGGCACTATTCATATCAGATAAGATCATTCTCTGCAAAAATAGCCATTGCGCAAATAAGTGTGTAAATATTTACTTTTGCCTGCTATAATATGCTTACGCTTTAGCTTTAACTCTCTTAATATTTAAACACTCCATGAAAAATGTGACATTCCCGAGGCTTATGAAATGGATGTTTACCACAGGCCTTACATTCCTCTTGTTGATGTCTGTTATGAGGCTTGCATTTTTTTTCAATTTTAAACCGGGTCAATATTCATTCTATAATTGTTTAAAACCGATTTTGTTGGGTATTAGATTTGACCTTAGAGTCGTGTGCGTCATTGTCCTCATTCCTTATCTCGCCGGCAATGTAAAGCTGGTTTATGATAAAAAAAGGCGGCTTAGCAGTGGGAGCATTGTGAGGATGCTACTTGCCTTAATTCTTCTAACTGTTATCACACTGGTTTTAAAAAACAACCATGCCGGAATTGTTCCGATTATACTTGTATTTATTTTGTTTATGCTTTTTTTTATTTGGCTCTTTGCGACAAAAAATTGCAACCCGTTTGAAAGCAATATTTCTAAGAAAATTTTTAAAATATATTTTTTGGTTATCTCTGTGTGTCTTGCTTTTTTATATGCAATTGACTTTCAACACTACGATTACCTCCACCAGCGGCTAAATGCAAGTATCCTTAATTATGCCGAAGACGCGAAAATATCAATGAATATGGTGTGGCAAACCTACCCTGTGTTTACTATGATTTTACTGGTGATTTTAGTTTGTTTTTTTTTATACATGGTAATAAATTTATGGTTCATATATTACAGGAATGCTCCTTTTCGAGGTCATGGGATCGTGAGGCTCGTGCTCAGTTACACTTTTATTTTTATTCTCTCTTTAGGCATTTTCGGAAGACTGAATCAATATCCTTTGCGATGGAGCGATGCTTTTTCTTTTGAAGATGATTTCAAGGCGAATCTTGCATTAAATCCCATTCAAAGTTTTTTCAGCACGCTGCAATTCAGGCGGTCGACCTTCGATATTAATAAGGTAAAATCATACTATCCCTTAATGGCAGCACAACTTGGTGTGAAGAATCCTGACAGTACTACGTTAAATTATCAAAGGACATTCAAACCTTCAAATTCTGTAAATACCCCCAATGTAGTAGTGGTGATTTGTGAAAGTTTCAGTGCTTATAAAAGCAGTATGTGGGGAAACGCGTTGAATCCTACCCCCTATTTTAATGAGATGTGCAACCAGGGAATATTATTCGACAGGTGCTTTACACCATCTTACGGGACTGCACGTGGCGTATGGGCTGTTATAACAGGAATCCCGGATGTAGAATATCCCAATACATCCAGCCGGAACCCGGCCTATGTTGATCAGCACTCATTAATGAATGATTACAAGGGCTATGAAAAATTGTACTTCCTTGGTGGAAGCTCCAGCTGGGCCAACGTGCGTGGTTTGCTTACTAATAATATTGTTGATCTTCATTTATATGAAGAAGACAGCTATAAAGCCGAAAAAATTGATGTGTGGGGCATAAGTGATAAAAGATTATTTCTTGCCGCGAATGATGCTTTCAAAAAACAAAATGATCCGTTTGTCGCAGTCATTCAAACAGCGGATAACCATAGGCCTTATACAATTCCCGATGAGGATAAAAATGAATTCGCGTTAAAAAAGTATTCGACAGATTCATTAAAAAGATTCGGCTTTCAAAGCAATGAGGAATTGAATGCTTTCCGCTATACCGATTTTAGTTTTGAAAAATTTATTGAAGCGGCAAAAAGAGAAAAATATTTCAATAATACAATTTTTGTCTTTGTGGGAGACCATGGTATAAGAGGTGATGCTGGCGATATGTTTCCGAAAGCATGGTCAATTGATGGCTTAACAACAGAGCATGTGCCTTTGCTTTTTTATGCACCTTCTTTATTACAACCTGCAAGAATATCCAGGACCTGTTCGCAGGTGGATCTTTTACCTTCTGTAACCGCATTGGCAAATATTCCATATGTAAATACAACAATGGGAAAGAATCTTTTTGATACAGTTCAAAATTATAAGCTCCAATTTTCAAATGCAGCTTTTTTATACGATTATAATATTAAGCAAATAGGTATGGTTACAGATCATTATGTTTATACAAATAATCTTTTAACCGGAAAGGAAGATTTCAGATCATCAGTAAATGATGAACCTTTACCTCAAACAGTTGATGTTGCGAACGAGAAAAAAGAATTAAAAACCTTGTCGCAGGCATATTATGAAACTGCCCGCTATATGTTGCTCAATAATAAAAAAGAAAACATAAAAAAGTGATGGTAGTTTTCGAATACAATATTTTTGCCGTTAAGCCTGCAACCAGATGATTTTAAAAGCAAAAATTCCAAAGACTATTCCGTTGACAATCCAGTGGCTGTTGGTGCTTTGGGCTATCTATGTGTTGATCTTTACATTATTCAGGATATCGACTGTCTTTTTATTCAAACCTCCCGGCATTGCCTTCTCATCACTTGCTCCATCGTTTCTGCTTGGTTTCCGTTTCGACGTAAAATGGATATCCATGATACTTTTGCCAATTGCGGTGCTTTCAGTATATCCCCGGCTTTCACCTTTTTTTTCTGTAAGAAATAAAAGGTGGTGGTCATATTATTTAGCAATTGTTACTCTTATAGTTTTATTTTTTTTCGGCGCGGATTTTGGAAACTTTAGTTACAACCATACACGCATAAACGCCAGCGCTTTAAATTTTGCGGAAGACCCGGTTATTTCATTTAAAATGCTATGGCAAAGTTACCCGATGGTGTGGATCCTTTCTTCGCTTATTGTGACTGTTGTGTTAATGGCAAACGTTTTCAAAAGAACACATGTTCAAACTTTAAAAAGAAACCTGAAGGAAAACACTATTTATAAAAAAAGATGGCATGCAGGTGCTATCGCATTTTTATGCTGGTGCCTGTATGGTGTCTTTTCATTTGAACCTTTGAAATGGAAAGATGCATTTGAACTGAATGATAATTTCAAATCGTATGTGGCCTTAAATCCGCTTCAGAATTTTTTTACAACATTACAATTCCGTAAGCCTTCTTTCGAAGAGCAGAAAGCGAAAGAGTATTACCCGGTTATTGAAAAATTTCTTAAGATTGACTCCATTAATATGGCGGGCACACCATATAAACGGGAAATGCTTCCAAACAGCAAAGCTTTGGAGAGCAGGCCAAATGTGATTTTGGTGATCGCTGAAAGTTTCAGCATGTATAAAAGCAGTATGAGTGGCAACCCTCTTAATACTACTCCTTATTTTAAATCTTTGTGTGACAGCGGGCTATTTTTCAGCCGTTGTTTTTCGCCAACATTTGGCACTGCCCGCGGTGTTTTTGCAATACTTACCGGAACACCGGATGTGCAACTTTCAAAATTTTCCACACGTAACCCCGAGGCCATTCGCCAACACACTATTATAAACGATTTTGATGATTATGGTAAATATTACTTCATCGGGGGAAGCAGTGACTTCAATAATTTTGAAGGGATTGTAAAAAACATTGACGATGTACACATTTACCAGGAAGGATCTTACAAATCAGCGCAGTTAAATGTTTGGGGGATAAGCGATAAAAACCTGTTCCTTGAGGCGGGAGGGGTGTTATCAAATGAAAAAAAACCTTTTTTTGCCGTGATACAAACAGCGGATAACCATCGCCCCTATAGTATACCTCTTGAGGATTCTGACTTTGTAAGGAGATTTGAAAGTGAAGATACTTTGATGAAATACGGTTTTGAATCGTTGAAGGAATTTCAATCCTTTTGTTATACGGATTATTGTTTTAAAACATTGATCGGGGAAGCAAAAAAACAAAGCTGGTTCAATAATACCATTTTTGTTTTTGTAGGAGATCATGGTGTTGAAGGCGAATCGTCTGAAATGTATCCGAAGGCGTGGACTGCCGGGCAACTTACCGATGAGCATGTGCCAATGCTGTTTTACGCTCCTGAACTTATTGCACCCCAAACGAGGAATGAAGTTGTTTCACAAATTGATGTATTACCCACACTTGCAGGTATGCTTCACCAGCCTTATACCAATACAACCCTGGGAAGAGATCTTCTTAATACTAAGCATAAAACCGATGCCGCATTTATCATTCATCATGATGAAGGCAATATAGGTATTGTTACCAACAATTATTATTATGTAAAAAATCTG
>JBKJRY010000128.1:0-10543 GCA_046593045.1 Chitinophagaceae bacterium
GGCTTGATCATCGTGATACTTCACGAGCATTTTGCATACTTGTATGGAATAAGGCGCCACATCGTAACTGGCTACCGGCTATTAAATACCTCCATGAATTTGATAGTACAACTATTCCATTGCCAGCCACATTTTTTGATGATTACAGTACCCGTACCCGTGCGGCGCACGAGCAGCAAATGGAGATTTCAAAATGGCTTGCGCCTAATTATGATTTGAAAGAAAATCTATTACTAACTAAAGCAACCGAACCCCTGGACTCAAGCTGGATCAATATTTATGAAAGGTTAAACCCCGCAGAGAAGGAAGCTTACGAGGAAGCATATACGCCAAAAAATGATTCTTTTAAAAAGGCAGGCCTAACAGGAAGGCAGTTGGCAATGTGGAAATATAAGCGATACATTAAAGATTATTTGCGTTGCATTCAATCAGTTGATGATAATGTAGGACGTTTGACCGCATGGCTCAGGGAAAATAATTTAGAGGAGAATACCATCGTTATCTATACTTCTGACCAGGGATTTTATCTTGGTGAGCATGGCTGGTTCGACAAAAGATTTATGTATGAAGAATCTTTCCGGACGCCGCTTCTCATTAGCTGGCCCGCCGTTATAAAACCAGGCAGTATCAGTAACAACCTGGTGATGAACCTGGATATCCCTGAAACTTTGCTGGATGCGGCACATGTAAAAATTCCCGGTGAAATGCAGGGTGAAAGCATGCTGCCAATTTTAAGGGCGAAACATGATACTGCCTGGAGAAAATATGTATATTATCATTATTACGAATCTGGCGGAGAGCATAATGTGGCAAAGCATGTGGGAATTCGATCACAACGATATAAGCTTATTTATTTTTATGAAAATAACGAATGGGAATTGTACGATTTACAGAATGATCCTTCCGAACTTCATAATATTTACAATGCTTCTTCTTATAGGAAAGTTCAGGGTCAATTGAAAAAAGAATTGCATGTACAAATGAAGAAATATAAGGACCATATTTGATTTAATGCTGTTTCAGGACCAATAATTCCGGACTATATCCATAAATCATTGCTTCATATAAAAATTATATTCATAATTTACATTTCCACAATAATCTATTAACTGATCTGCTGTGTATGAAGCCTTCAATTCTTGTTATAGGAAGTTCTAATACTGATATGGTAGTTAAAACAGCGCACCTTCCCGGGCCAGGCGAAACTATTTTAGGCGGTAAGTTTTTAATGACTCCGGGCGGCAAAGGCGCAAACCAGGCTGTCGCAGCATCCCGGCTTGGTGGCAATGTTACTTTTATTTGCAAAACAGGAAATGATATTTTTGGCAAGCAATCGGTACAATTATTTAAAAAAGAAGGTATTGATATTACTTACATGTTTGAAGATCCGCAACAACCTTCGGGTGTTGCATTAATTAATGTAGATGATAATGGCGAGAATTGTATCGCGGTAGCATCGGGAGCCAACGCACACTTAATCGTTGAGGATATTGTGCTGGCTGCACCTTGTATGGAAAAAGCAAATATCATTTTGTTGCAACTTGAGATTCCAATTGAAACAGTTGCATATGCTTCATCAGTGGCTGCATCGCTGGGTAAAAAAGTGATACTGAATCCTGCTCCTGTATGCGCAGTCAGCGACGAGTTACTGCAAAGTATTTCGATAATCACTCCAAACGAAACGGAAGCTTTTATGCTGACAGGAATAAAAGTTACAGATGAAATAACGGCAAGAGATGCCGCAATCTATTTACATGAAAAGGGAATTGCAACTGTAATAATTACTTTAGGCGCAAAAGGTGCATTGTTATTTCATGAAAACATTTTTAGTCTTGTGAGGGTGCCGGAAGTGAAAGCGATAGATACAACTGCAGCGGGAGATATATTTAATGGTGCTTTGGCAGTAGCATTGTCAGAAAATAAAACTATGACAGAAGCAGTGGAGTTCGCATGCAGGGCCGCATCGATTTCTGTGACACGAATGGGCGCCCAGGCATCTGCTCCCTATAAACACGAACTGAATTATTAGTAATAAATTATAAACGATTTTCGAATGGTGAATTGCCGATGTTTTACAATTGCCTGTTGGCCATTTGCGAATAAAATGATTGCATGAAGAAAATATTAATTACTATTTTTATTTTTAGCTGGTACACGATATCTGCGCAAAATAAAACACCAGTCCCCATTATTTTTGATACAGATATTGCACCCGATTATGACGATGTAGGCGCAATGGCGCTGCTTCATGCATTTGCAGATATGGGTGAAGTGAAAATTCTTGCTACTATATCCTGCAATGCTTTTGAGACCACAGCACCTACCCTCAGCGTGCTCAATACCTATTTTAACCGGCCCGGTATTCCCATAGGAGTTACTAAAACTGCATTGCCAAACAAAGATTGTTCGCAGCAATGGGCGGAGGGCATTATTTCAAAGTACCCACATGAATTAAAATCAAATGAAGAGGCAGAAGATGCCACAACCTTGTACCGGAAAATATTATCGTCTCAACCGGATAAAAGTGTAACAATTGTAAGTGTTGGATTCTTCACCAATTTGGCCGGCCTTCTTAATTCAACTGCTGATGAATATTCTCCTCTCAATGGTAGTGCACTTGTGAAAGAAAAAGTAAAACATCTCGTTTCCATGGCAGCGCGGATTGATAAAGACGGCAAGAGTGGTTATGAATTTAATGTTATGATAGATGCTGCTGCTTCACAGAAAGTATTTGCAGAATGGCCAACGCCCATGATAATAAGTGGCTTTGAAATTGGAGAAAAAATATTGACTGGCATCCGGCTTATACATAATGAAGCTATTCAGAACAGCCCGGTTAAGGATGCATTTGAAATAGCTTTATTAAAAGACAACAACACAATAGGTCGTAACAGCTGGGACCAAACAGCCGTGCTGGTTGCGGTTCGTGGCTTAGAACCCTGGTTTAATTTCCGTAAATTAAATTTTGAAATAAAAGATGACGGTAAGAATGTTTTAATACCCGGGCGAAAATTTACTTACTTAACCTTTAATCAAACACCAGGAGAAATCGGGAAAGTAATCGAAGATTTAATGATGCATCAACCTTTAAAGAAATAGGGATTATCATTATATTTAACTTAATATAAATTCAATTAATGAGAAATTTATTGATGCTTATTTGTATTCTTTTTGCAATGCAAACTTCCCAGGCACAAAAAAAAATGACCCTATCAAAAAGCATTTTAAAAGATAAGATCAAGGGCGGCTGGGCAGGGCAAACTATAGGTGTTACGTTTGGAGGTCCGTATGAATTTCATTTCCAGGGAACATTTATAGGCGATTATCAACCACTGCTTTGGAATGATAGCCTCGTAAAAGAAAATATGCTGCATAATGCGGGTCTTTATGATGATCTGTATATGGATCTAACGTTTGTTGACGTCTTTGAAAAATATGGATTGACTGCGCCTGTTGATTCTTTTGCAAATGCGTTCGCAAATGCGGGTTATATGTTGTGGCATGCTAACCAGGCAGGACGTTATAATATTTTAAATGGTATCAAGGCACCCCAAAGTGGTGAATGGCAAAATAATCCGCATGCAGACTGCATAGACTACCAGATTGAAAGTGACTTTGCAGGATTGATGAGCCCCGGTATGCCTAATACTGCTTCGATGATAAGTGATAAAATAGGACATATTATGAACTATGGAGATGGCTGGTATGGAGGTATATATGTCGGTGCTATGTATTCGCTTGCCTTTACTTCAGGCGATATAAATTATGTAGTGAATAAAGCATTGGAAGCAGTCCCTGTTCAAAGTGAATTTTATAAGTGCATACATGATGTAATTGAATGGCATAAAAAATATCCGTCTAATTGGAAGCAAACCTGGCTTGGTGTACAGGAGAAATGGGCCAACGATATCGGGTGTCCCGAAGGTGTATTTAAACCTTTTAATATTGATGCAAAAGTAAATGCAGCATATGTAGTTATGGGCCTGCTGTATGGTGGTGGTGATTTTACGAAATCTCTTGAAATTTCCACGCGCTGCGGGCAAGATGCAGATTGCAATCCATCTACTGTTGGCGGTATTTTAGGTGCTATAATTGGCTACAATAAAATACCCGCTTACTGGAAACGGGGATTGAAACAGGCGGAAGATATTGATTTCAAATACACGGCAATGAGTTTAAATGATGTTTATGAAATTGGCTACAAACATGCATTACAAAATATTGAAAGCAATGGAGGTAAAATTAATGCTGACAATGTAATTATTAGCGTACAGGAACCTGTTGCAGTAAAGTTTGAAAAAAGTTTCGCAGGACAATATCCTGTTGCAATGTCACCTGTTGAATGGAATGAAAATAAAGACGAGGTCAGTTTTGATTTCAATGGAGTTGGTTTTGTATTAAAAGGTGATGCTTCTCAGTGGGATAGCCAATCCAGTTATGTTTTTAATACAGAACTTTACATTGATGGGAAACTAACTGAATCACCAAAATTGCCTGTAAGCTTCACTACCCGCCGCTATGATCTTGCCTGGAAGTACCAACTTCCCAAAGGGAGGCACACCGTTAAAATGAAAATACTTAATCCCTCAAATGACTACCAGGTAAGAGTAACTGAAGCTATAATTTATTCAGATCAACCCGTTAATGGAATGCAGGAAAATATGAATGCTGCAAAAAAATAAATGACACTGCCATGTTCATTATAGAAAATTATTCAACAGCTATTATATTCTGCATCATTACCATGTTGTGTTGGGGATCGTGGGCCAATACCCAAAAGCTTGCCGCGGGCACATGGCGTTTTGAACTATTTTACTGGGATTATGTTTTCGGGATTTTATTCCTCTCCTTACTTTTTGCATTTACACTCGGCAGCAACGGGAGTGGTGGCAGAAGCTTTATCGAAGATATTTCCCAGGCAGATGCACAACATATTCTTTCCGCCGTTGCCGGAGGCATCATCTTTAATGCCGCTAATATTTTGCTGGTTGCTGCAATCTCTATAGCCGGCATGGCTGTTGCATTTCCTGTTGGCATTGGCCTGGCATTGGTAATTGGCGTAGTTGTAAATTATATAGATAATCCGGTCGGCAATAAGATGCTGTTGTTTAGTGGCGTTGCTTTAATTGTTGTGGCGATTTTGCTTAACGCAAGTGCATACCGGGAAATGCAATCGGGTAAGAATAAAACTTCATCAAAGGGCCTCCTGCTTTCTGTTGTTGCAGGTGTGTTGATGGGCTTTTTTTACAAATATGTCGCTGCTTCCATGTTCCCCGATTTTAATGTTCCTGAAAATGGTAAACTTAGTCCTTATACTGCTGTTGTATTTTTTGCGGCTGGTATTTTGATTAGTAATTTTTTGTTTAATACCCTGCTGATGCGTAAACCATTTACGGGCACGCCTGTTAGTTACTCAGATTATTTTAAAGGCGGTGTTAAAGATCATATCACCGGCATCCTGGGGGGCGCCATATGGTGTGTGGGCATGTCGTTCAGCATCATTGCGTCCGGTAAGGCAGGACCGGCTATATCCTACGGGCTGGGCCAGGGAGCTACTGTAGTTGCAGCTTTTTGGGGCATATACATCTGGAAAGAATTCCGCAATTCACCAAAAGGAACCTCTGCCATTTTAAATCTTATGTTGCTGGTTTACCTGGTGGGGTTATACCTGATCGTTTCGTCACGGTAATTTCAAATTGAAAAGTTATACCTCCTATATTTTCTCAAAGTATTAGTAACGGATAGGATTCTTAACTATGGACGGTATGTTATTTTACAATGCTAAATTTCTTTTCTATATTTACTTTTTTTGAAATTCATAATACTAATTCAAAAAAAATCCCCCACCCAAAACGCCAATTCCCAAGGGAGTGACGAAGAAAACGGACTATACGAGATCGATTCCTATTTCTTTCTTAAATGATTGATTATTTCAGGTTACTACAGGCTTTGAAAAGCAGGTAATACGATTTTGCGTATTGGTAAATTAAATTCATGAAAAAGATATTGGTAGTTGATGATGACGAATCTATATTAGAAATAGTTCAGTATCTATTGGAGTCAAATGGGTTTGAAGTAAAGTGTCTTTCATCGGGTTTGCAAGTGACTGAAGCGGTTATTTCCTTTAATCCACATCTTGTATTAATGGACATTCGCTTACCGGGTCTTTTGGGAACTAAAATTTGTGAGGAAATAAAGCAGGAATATAGAATCCCTGTAATCTTGTTTTCAGCAGATTCTAGTTTTAAATATTTATTCGAAGATAGCCAGGCAGATGCATTTATTGAGAAACCTTTCGATATACATAACCTTTTAAGAACTATTACTTCCCTTTTGGAATTATTTTTTTTCGGGGCGACAATGTTTTAGTAAATTGTTCAGTTCATTAATATTTTTAAAAAGATTAATCCTGAAAAGTAATTGTTATGAAACTACTCCTGCTTGTTTTCTTAATATCCGTTTCCTGTATGCCCCAGGCAAGGGATAGTAATGTTAATGCCGCCAAAGTAAATGTCTTTATTACTTCATTAACTGAGGCACAGCAGGAAAAAACATTATTTGCATTTGATGATATGAACCGGTATGAATGGCATTATTTCCCTGCTTCTATGATACCACGAACCGGGATCGCAGTGAAGGATTTAAATAACAATCAAAAAGAGAAATTGTATTCATTCATGCAGCTTTTTTTAAGTACGGAGGGATATAAAAAAACGAAGGGCATTATGGAGCTTGAAAATGTACTTCGCGACATGGAACCCGGTAATGTTTCCCGTATATCCGAAAATTATTCAGTAGCTATTTATGGCAAACCGGGTACAGATAGTGTGTGGGGCTGGAAATTCGGCGGCCATCACATAGCCTTAAATTTTACTGTGGTTAGCGATACAATTGCATTCGCCCCTTTCTTCTTTGGTGCTAATCCCGCTACCGTTGGGCAAGGGCCATTGACAGGATATAGAGCCATGAAACAAGAGGAAGACCTTGGGTTTGAATTGGTGAATACACTTACCCCCGAACAAAAACAAAAGGCTTTTTTTGAGTTGAATATTGCTGACATTGAAACGGGGAATGCAGCTAAGGTAGATCCTTTAAAACCGGTTGGCATTATTGTGAGTGATATGACACATGATCAAAAATTAATATTAAATAAGTTGATAGCTGCGTATCTTTTCTCCATGTCAACGGATCTTGCGAATGCCAGGATGAAAAAAATAATTGCGGAGGATATGGATGCACTACGATTTGCATGGGTTGGTAGCACAAAATCCGGTGTAGGCCACTATTACCGGGTACAGGGAAAAACGTTCCTGATTGAGTTTGATAATACACAAAACAATGCCAATCATATTCATTCTGTATGGCGGGATTTCAATGGCGATTTTGGCCGTGACCTTTTGAAATACCATTACGAGGAATCGCATCATAATCATTAACATATTTCGATCAACCAAAAGAGATTTTATGAGGAGCGGATGCACTCTGTACGTTGGTTCAAAGCAGCCTTATAGGATGGTGGTTGATGAGAATCATTTTTTGAGAAAGCAGTATGATTCATAATGATTCTCCCTGAAATACAGCATTTCTATTTATTTAATGGTTTAATTTGGAAAAGGCGATCAAAAAATTCCTATAGGCATGATTTTTGACATGTGGGTGGTAGTGTTTCTTTTAAATTGTCTTGTATTTGTAATGCCCGCTTAAGATCCATTTAATTCTTAGAGGTTGCAGATTGACCTCCGTTTGATCGGGGCTAATTATTATTCTTTTTCAGTGGAAAGATTTAGCACTTCCCCCTGTTTCCAGGCTTTATATTCAGCTTTAAAGTTTTTTGTGTTCTGCCTTGTAAGGTGCTCATCATCCAATGAAAGAATATCAGGGCGACCGCCATTTACCCAGGCGGTATACCAATAGTTTGCTACATCCTGGATGGAAAAGCGAAGTTGTTGTTCTACCATTCCGTTTAACTTCCGGTTAAATTCACTGGCATATTCATCCGAAAAGACCGACTGGTTGTATGATAAAACCTTGTTTCCGGAGCTATCTTTTTTATAAAGATTTTCCTTGCTGAAATTATCCCGGCTTTGTTTCTCAATTGCTAATAAAGAACTTACCAGTGAATGCGATTTAGTAATTATCCGCCATGTTTCGCTGGTAATGTCTGTAATATATTTTGCATCTTCAGTGTTGAAATTAAAATTATTTCCGAACAGCTCTGGTAACTTAGATTCCCACAATGCATGTACACCTCTTTGATTTGTTTTTTGCCCATCGTAGTTAGATGAAGTATGTAGCGGCATATGCGCATCAGCAACATAATGGGCCAATTCGACTGAAATAAAAAGAATCTCTGATTTGCTTCTTTTTTTAAATGCCTGTGTAAGTTTTTCTTCAAGATTCAGAATGTACCATGGGAGGTAACCGTTTTTATTTAAAATGGCGCTATCATATTTTGTGTAGGCCTCCTTCGTGGTTTTAGGAAATGAATCAAGAGGTATGTTTCCAAAATCTTCAATATCAATATAATGCCGCGGGCCTTCCGCTTTATCATTTAAAATTCCCCTGCGCAAATCGGGGACAACAGCGCCTTCGGTAATGAAATCGATATGGTTGTAATAGAATTTTATCATGCCCTGCGGTAATGCGAAAATCGCGGCATGGCTAATGTGTTTGTGTCCCCATGCACCCCATGCAAAGAGTATCGTTGTACTGCCGGTTACCAATAAAAAAGTAAAAAAAGCGGAAAAGATTTTAGTTTTCAATATGCCTGTTTTATATAAAAATAAGGGATATCAGGAAGCGGTCATTAATAATATTTTTTTTGGATCTTTTACGAAATATTGTAAAAAATTATTATAAAAACACTATTTCAGTTTGTCAATGTATTATAATTTTTTTATAATTTTGTTATTTGCGCAAATTGTAATTAAACAAAAGCTCAATGTATTCTTTATCACTAAAGCATTGCTTTTCGTCAAGTTTCATAAGCCACTTTGCAAATTCCCAGCATGTAGAAATATGCGATAATGGAATATTATTGGCACCTGCTTTTGCAAAAGGCTATTTGAAAGCTTTCAAATTATCAAACAAACTCGAGTGCATTATATCAGATTATACCCTGAAGGAAGATTTTCATTTGCATAAATTTTCCTTATTGCGGGAGTTTTTTATTTTAAGGATCCACGAGATTAAGCATGCTGACAACTCGGTGATAATGGTGGATAGGCAATTTGACAATCAATTGAATGCAAAAAAATATTCTCTCGTTTTTCTCAGTTCATTGGCAGACTTTGCTTTTGTAGCTCCTAAAAGATCGCATGTAAGATCTCTTGAAATATTCATTCCCCGCAATTGGTTGTATAAGGGCCTTAACCAACAACGGGGAGAAAATAAGCTTGCTACATACATGGGATTTAAAAACCGGAAAAGCATGGCCGATTTTATTACTCCGTCTTTTATAAAACAGTTTAAAGACATCATAATCAAAAGTCAGCAACCTGATACTATAGCTTTTAAAAAGCAAATTAATTTATTGCTGGAAAAATTTTTTTCAAATCTTGATTCCCGGTTACAGGAAGTGGCAAATGAGAAAAAAATAAAAATCGCAAATGATGAAGTGAGGAGACTTTTTGAAGTTAAAAATTACCTGGTGCAGGATTTAAGCTTACAGCCGGATTTTCTTGATTTGCAATATGTAGCAGCTATGAGTGGCACTACATTAAAAAGAAAATTTAAAAAAATGTATGGCGTTACTTTATATGAATATTTTCAGCATATGCGAATGGAAAAAGCCAGGATTCTCCTGCGCAGTAATAAATATACAGTTACAGAGGTAGGAAAACAACTTGGCTATATTAATCTTAGCAATTTTTCAATTGCTTTCAAAAAAGAATTTGATCAACTTCCCCTCAAGTACCTACAGGAGCATCAGAGTCATTCAATGATTGCGGGAAAACCTACATCTTTTGCTACTTTGAAACAGCTTGACAAGAACGAGTTAAATTCTACTCTCAATCAATCCAAATTCCGATATGCTTAAGTGTATTAATTATGATTTCTATTCAGATTAAAACATTCTGGATAGGAACAATTTTTTCTTTAGTAAATTAATTGATCCCGATCTCACCATTAAAAACACGGGTTACATTGCATTAAATTATGCCTTATCAAAGCTCACGCATTCTTTAAGCTCACGCTCGGAATAGGCGAGGTTATATTGTTTTAAAACGTCATCAGGTACGCCGTTCCACTGATTAGGAACATTCCCCAAATAACCAATGTCTTTTACACCTATTTCTGACGTAAAAAATCCAGTGGCCGTCAATCCTCTCATCAGGTTGAAAAATGAAACTCCCTGCGCCATTTCGGGTTTCGCTTTTTGAGGATAAGCTATGTCATCCACAATTTCAATCCGTTGCCCGTCAGAAATACCAGTGAATGATTTATCAAATCGCTTAAGGGATTGCATATCCATCCACCTGAGGCCACCCCGTATTGGAGTTTGAAGTTCTGGTTGATCTTTCGCCATAAACTCAATAAAATC
>JBKJRY010000275.1:0-33846 GCA_046593045.1 Chitinophagaceae bacterium
ATATGGTGGCCGGCGGGGCAACTGATGGTATTGTATTTTCCTGCCCATGTAACGTCAGGCAGGAATTCAAGTATTACAAAGCCGCCCGGTGTCTTACGGATGTGTTTGCGGTACGTCCACCACCTGAAGTAATAAGTTTGTTCAATCTCTTTATCGGGGCAGTCAAACAAGGGAATATTTGCGGACAAAAATTTCCAGCTTTCGGCATTATTGATGTATTGCGCATATAGTTCCTGGTCGTTTGTATTAAATAGATCAATATAGTGTTTGTAATTATTTGCCTTAAGCACAAATGGCGCTGAAGGAGCGGGCTTCCCTGCATTGAGCAGGATAGTGCAAATGACGGCTATTGTATAATTGCCCATCCTGGTCATGCTAGATGATTTTTGAAATGGTAAAATTAAAAGCCCAGGTCTTTTCCTTTATGCAGCGCTACACCAATCTGTTCTACGCTGTTTCGTCTGCCGTTGTAATATAAAAGCCATTCGTCACCATTCAGTATCGCATAAGGTTTATATACGGCACTTGAATCCCACCCCTCGCCCGGATGTATGATTGGGTTACCAGGATTACGTTCCCAGTTGTCTATGCCATTCTTCGACCGAGCCATGCCAATCTGCGCATAATCAATAACTCTGAATCCTGCCATTGTAATATCTGAAATTATAATTCATTTTTTGATTTTATTGATAGCGAGTAAAGGACTGCGCCTGTAGCAGAAAAGAATGTAAATGTAATCGGCTATCAGGATTAATAGGCGCATCCTTAAATAATATTTTCCATACCCTGATGAAGTGTGCGACGCTATGTTCAAAATAAACGATACTTATATTGCTGCAGATGTTCCAGATGAATCCGAAGAACGTTAGCTGTCTTGTTCTGATTTCAATACCCAATAGTCAGGCATTATTGCTATTTCTTCAAGGCCGCGGCGCTTGTGCACTACCAATATCATAAAGCTGTCACCGATATACGGATCATCAGTAAACGTTGCAATGCCAATATATTCGTCCTGGTAAAAACAGAAATATTCTTCGCCGTAAATTAATTGTTGCATAGGATATGATTGAGTTTGTTATCTGAGAATTGATTAATTCTTTCGCCGCAGGTTATTAGATTGCATGGTCACTCAATCATTCTTCAGTCAGATAAAGACGAACAGCTTTATTTTGAAATAACGTATCATTTTTAGGATTATTATGTATCCTGTTTGGGAACATTCCGCCAAAAACTAAAGTTGCCTTAAAAAAGTTTTATGCATACCGGTATTTAACCTAACGGTGACGCGTATACTTGACGCTGCAACGGAAGCTGCAAAAAAAGGAAAGTCAGTATGCCTGCAGAAATAAGTGCATGCATGCTTTATGTGTTCTGGAATACCGCATCATTTTTTTTTGAAAGTATATACTACATACCCCACCATTTCCTTGACGTAAAATGTCCATGTACCTATAGTCCCCATATCGGGAATAAAATCTGAAAGAGTTGTTTTCCCTTTACCCGCTATATAATTACATGGATAGGGTATCACATCTATGCCCATCTTTTTGTAGATGTATAATGCGCGCCGCATGTGGTATGCAGATGTTACAAGAATATACGGAGGAGGGAGGCGTGCACTATCCAGTACTTTCTTAGAAAATAATGCATTTTCAAATGAGTTTCTTGATTGGTTTTCTACCAGGATATTACTATCCGGTACATTGAAAGCCCTGAGTTGGGAAGCAACCCAATCACTTTCCCGGAATGCAGTCGGTATTAGCATAGAGTTGCCACCTGAAATAAGAATATGCGATACTTTTCCTTCTGCTTTTAGTTTTGCCACCTCTATAAACCTGTCAGAAGTGGAATTAAAATATCCACTGCCATCATAATCTTCTGAAGCAAAGCCTCCCAAAACAATCGCGCAACTATATGTTTTACCTTCAGGTAATTGCGTTTCTTTTAAATCCCACCACCTGGCTACACGGCTCAATAAAAAAGGGTTGGAAAATATAAGGAATAATATAAGCGATGTTCTGAGACATATCTTTCTCAGCTGTTGCTTCTTTGTTACCAGCCCGGCAATTAGAAACAGCACTATCCAGAAAAATGGAGAAATAAAATAAGAGAACAGTTTAGATAAAACAAAAAACATCTTTAATAATATTTAATCAGAATTAATTATTTGCCAAGATACTTACAGGCAGCGAAGTTTATATAGTCTGGGCATACCTATTTTGGAAAGAGGTGCTAA
Source organism: Chitinophagaceae bacterium (assembly GCA_046593045.1). Taxonomy (GTDB): domain Bacteria; phylum Bacteroidota; class Bacteroidia; order Chitinophagales; family Chitinophagaceae; genus Ginsengibacter. The sequence goes on from JBKJRY010000275.1 coordinate 2,237, forward strand.
AGATTTGCATATTCTAACGCAAAGTATATGTTACAACATAGTCTAATTACTCAACATCAGGAAATGACAAAGTTCAACTGGTATGGGGGAAAAGCGGGCTCACACACCAGGGATGAGGTGAGCATTTTGTCTTCTTTAAAATGAAGCGGATTAACATAATCCTGAATTCAATCGTTGCACCTTATTAACTTGCAACGTAGCAGTAAATCGTCGGTAACAAACGGAGAGTTGAACCCGGAAAAACGTAAATTGCAAAAACTAAATCTGATTATATGTACCGGTTTCTTGTGCTTTCTCTTATGCTTAGTACTTTTATTGCTTGTTCTAAAAATGAAAGCGGCCCTCCAATTCCGGTTGTAATCCCTCCTATTTTTGATGGTGTAATAACAGAATTTAATGTAACCCCATTGGATATTAATACGCCGGATAAGGGCACGTTTGTCATTTTTGCTAATAATACAAGCTACCGGGTTGATTTTGATGCTACTCCTCAGTCTCAATCTAATGCTACTTTAACGTTCGCATCCGATACAATATTAACCGACCAGAGCAGAGAGTTTGCAAACCTTGGGCAAGACGCAATAGCTTACTTTCCCGTGGAGGATAATCGAATTGTAGTATCATTTACTGATGGAAGAAGAGTAACTGGCTTGTTTAATTCTAATTCAAGTTTTGGCGGCGTTTTTGGCCAGGCGTTAATAAGTCAATGGCGGGATCCCAATGATCCATCCAAGCCAACTCAAAAAGCGAAAGAGGATATAATTAACCTGGTGCACCGATATTCTGATAAAGACGGGCCTGGTCCCGAAACAGCACCCCAATATTTATTTGCAAAAGTCGCCGTAAGGTAAAATGCATTATTCTTTAATTATGGATTAGGTAAAGCAACGTGCCTAGCTTAACCAACCGAAGAACATCCTATATTGCCTGGTATGAAGCTGGATGATTATTATTGCACCGTAAAAACAATCAATAACAACAGTTGAAAATATTTTTTATTTTTAGGGCTATTCTTTTTTTACTTAATCCATTCGAACTTGTATTTATGAAAAAATTTTGTTTGCCGGTAATTTCCGCCTTTTGTCTTCTAATATTTCAATCAATAAAAGCCCAGCAGTTTACCCTGGTAAAAAGCGGTATTTCAAAAAGTAGGATTATTATTCCTGAAAAAGCAACTGTCACCGAGATACATTCTGCTAAGGTGTTACAGGATTATGTTCAAAGAATTTCAGGAGCGACTTTGCCAATTGAATGGGATAATACTCCGCAGCAGGATGGTGAAGTTAATAGGCAATGTAAACAGGCCTGAATTGAAGGATGTGCCGAAAGAAAAGCTTGGTAAAGATGGATTATTTATTAAAAATAGTAGTAGTACTCTTGTTATTACTGGAGGAACCGATAAAGGAATATTGTATGGTGTGTATACCTTCCTTGAAAGATATTTGGGCTGTCGTAAGTATTCATCCGCAGTGACTTTTGTACCTAAAAAGAAAACCATTGTTCTAAGATCGATTAACGATATTGAATTGCCGGCTTTTTCTTATAGGGAAACTTTTTATAGAGATGCTGTTGACCCTGAATACCAACTTTGGCATAAATTGGACTCGCATGTAGGCCCCGGTAAAAGCGAATGGGGATATTGGGTTCACACCTTCGATGCGTTGTTAAGCCCTAGGGAATATGGAGCATCCCATCCCGAATATTTTAGTTTTTATGACGGCAAGCGTCATGCAGGCACCGTACCTTCGTGGGATGGGGGAGGGGAGCAACCAGAGGCCCAGCTATGCTTAACCAACCCTGATGTTTTGGAAATTGTTTGTAAAAACCTGCAGGCAGCTATTGATAAAAATCCTGAAGCAATATACTGGTCGGTTAGCCAAAACGATAATGTGAATTATTGCCGTTGCGCGGAGTGTTCCGCATTAGATGCAAAATATGCTGCCTTTGCCCCTGAAGAAAAAATGTATTCAACACATGGCGGCTCAAAATATCCCGCGCTTGGTATGGGTTCTATATTGACTTTTGTAAACAAGGTAGCAGCAAGATTTCCCGGTAAGATTATATCAACCCTTGCGTACCAATACAGCCGCGTACCACCAAAAGATATTCTACCGGCAAAGAATGTAAATATCATGTTATGCAGTATTGAAAGCTCCAGGAATACTACTATGGAAAAAGGCGATACTTCTTTTAGCAGTGATCTTAAGGGATGGGGACGCTTAACTAATAACATTATCGTGTGGGATTATGTAATCCGTTTTTCGAATCTTTTCGCTCCATTTCCAAACCTTCGCATACTGCAGCCAAATCTCAAATTCATGCATGACAATGGGGTGTCAGCTGTTTTTGAACAAGCTAATAGGGAGATCGGTGGAGAGTTTGCAGAATTGCGTGCTTATATAATTGACAAATTACTTTGGAACCCGGATATAAATGTTAACGAAGTAATGAATGATTTTCTAACCGGGTATTATGGCAAAGCATCGAAACAGGTAAAAGAATATATTGATCTTTTACACGATAATAATATGGAGCAATCGGGATATAAGATGTCCATTTTTGGGAAACCAGTTATGGAAAAAGAGACGTTTCTTTCCGATTCACTAATAACAGTTTATAACAACCTTTTCGATAAAGCTGAAAAAGAAGTAGCTGACTCTCCTGATATTTTACAGCGCGTTAAGACTGCCCGTCTGCCAGTCTATTATGCAATGCTTGAGATTGCAAAAGATGAAAAAACGGGAAAGCGTGGAGCCTTTATTGTTGCTGACAGCACCAGTAAAATTCCTAATCCCGCTATAGTTAAAATCTTATACGATTTTGTATACCAGTGTGTACGTAACAATGTTACAAGAGTAACGGAATGGAAGACAACGCCATTAGAATACCTGGCAGAGTATAAACAGTTCCTTGAATAAAATACGAAGGTATTGAATCGCATATTAAAACCCTGCCATGTGCGACTGTGGGAAGCACATAATGTTATTGATTTGATACTTTATCTAAAACTAAAATGCCCTCTATTTATATTTTCAAAATTGTTTTGAGCATATGCAGCTCAAGCAATCAATAAGTAACTCTCTCTAAATCCTTTAACTATGCGAGACAATAGGACATGTCGACTCAGAAGCAATTCTCCAAACGTTCAATTTAGTGGCACCGTAAGCAGAAAACGGATCGGAAAAATATTCACTATTTTATTATTTCTTAGTCTTCCCTTCGGCTACAGTCTCTTGCAGGCACAGCGTTTATCACGCGACCTTGAATTGAGCCTATTGACTAACCAGGTCGGCTACCTGCCCGGGTCTGCAAAAACCTGCGTGATGCGGGGAACCGAAAAAAAAGATTTCGAAGTGGTGGAAATTACCTCTGGCAAGGTAGCATACCGGGGTACGCTTAACCCCGGTCAAGGCGATTTTGGAAACTACGCGTCCGCGGATTTCAGCAGTGTTGTAAAGGAAGGCAGATATTATTTAACAGCGGATACCCTTAGGTCTTTTCCATTTAGCATTTCGAAAGCCGTGTATCAGCCAGGGATGAATGTAATTGTAAAGTATTTTTCGCTTCAACGATGCGGAGCAAGCACAACGGGTTATTTGTCTCCTTGTCATATGGATGATGGAATTCGTGTTGATAATGGCAGGCACCAGGATGTATCAGGCGGATGGCACGATGCCAGTGATTTGAGGAAATGGGTTTCCGCGACCATCTATGGTGTGATGGGTTTGGGCAGGGCTTACAGGCTTGCAGCGCCTCAATACCGGGTAGCTATCATGGATGAGTTACTTTGGGGGAACCAGTATTTTTTGAAAATGCAGGAACCACAGGGATATGTAATGGATTTTGTTGGCGGCGATCTTAAAAAACATTCAGATAATAACCGGTGGACCGATAATAGAATAGAGATCGGAGGCACAGATATTAAACTGGTGACACCGAACACCGGCACATCGCACCAATTGATGCTGGTTTCAGGGAACCAGGATGATCGCATTATCCAGACCCAACCCGTAGATATACCTGCGCAGTATAATTTTATTACTGCGCAAGCCATGATGGCGCAAATTACTTCAAAGAGTAATCCAGCTTATTCAAAACGCTGTCTTGAAGCAGCGAAAAAATGTTATAGCTGGTGCCTGGACACAGGCAGCGATACAACTACAGCAAATTTAGGAGCGGCGCTCCAGGCCACTATAGAGATGTACAAAACCACGCGCCTGCACATATATCGGGAACGGGCAAACGAACTTTCGCTTCAGTTGAAAAAACTACAGGCAGCTGGTTTATCTGGAGGATTGTCAGGATTTTTTTATAATTCTCTTTCAAACCACGAGCCTTATAAAAATATCTGGAATGGCTGCCAGGCTTTCATTGGGTTGAGTGATCTTGTCCAGGAGTTTCCTGCAGATAAGAACGTGCCGATATGGAAATCCATGATAAAGGATTATGCAGAAAATTATCTTTTATTCCTCTCTGGAAAAAATAGTTTTGGCGTTGTTCCCTGGGGCTTGTATGAACAAAAAGATCCCGGCGGAAACAGGAAAGCCGGTAATTATTGGTATCGATATTTTATGGAGCCTGAGCAGGAATGGTGGGTGGGCATCAACTCCAATATTGCTTCGGCCGGAATTGGACTGTTGAAGGCCGCAGCTGTTTTAAAGGACGACCGTATGAAAGCCTCAGCTCAAAAACAACTAGATTGGATATTAGGTTCTAATCCATTCAACAGTTCAACAATAGAGGGTGAGGGATATAATCACCCGGTACATTTTCCCGGTTCGTCATTTTTCCCGGAAGTTCCTGTATTGCCCGGAGGAGTCCTGAACGGGCTTGGCGGTGACCATGAAGACATGCCAGTGATAGGAAATGGTGATTGGCAGATTTCCGAATACTGGACTCCAATGGTAGCATATACTTTATGGTTAATTGCGGAATTGTCATCAGGCGGCAAATGAATTTGCTATGAGGCAGCACGCTTAATAAACCTGGAATTATTTACGGGATATGCTTATCAAGAATGATGATGTTGCCTTCCAGGTTAGGCTTTTTTAAGGCCCGGGAAAATGCCCTACTCACCTGCGCAAACTCGTAAAGTAAGTTTAATTATAATACCTGCACTAAGACTGAAGGACAAATTATATCTTAACTTCGAAAAAAAATCAGACGTATGAAAAAATTATTCTCATTTGTATTGGTAAGTGTCCTCGCTGTTGCAAGTCTTAATAGCTGTGCACAACAAGATAAATCGAAGCGACCAAGCCCTCCTGCAAAAGTTACTGAAACCATCAGCAGCGGCACTACGGTTAGTATTGATTACAGCCAGCCTTCTTTAAAAGGCAGAACGGTTGGTAAAGATGTGGAACCGATGAATGACAAGGTTTGGCGTGCCGGTGCTAATGAAGCAACGATATTTGAAGTAGACAAGGATGTAAAGATTGAAGGCAACACATTACCTGCCGGAAAATATGCGTTGTTTATGATTGCTAACCCCGATGAATGGACGATTATCTTCAACAAGAAATGGGATGCAGACGGGGCATTTGATTATGAAAAAAATAAAGGCCTGGATGCATTGCATGTAAAAGTAAAACCAATGACGCCGGACAATACAACTGAAAAGCTTTCTTATTCCATTGATAAAGATGGCACAGTTACATTGGTTTGGGGCGATAAAAAGATTGCATTTAAAGTGTCTTAAAATGTTTGTGAAAAATATTAAAAAGTACGGCGGTATATAATATAATCCTGCCAGGCCTGTTAATCATTCATATTAGTTTCCTGGCAGGGGGAATTTAGTCTTGAACAGAAATCCTGGTCTTTGTGCCAGTTTCATGTTATGAGCAGCCATCAATAACGAAATAAAAAAATAACAGCAATATGAAGTTCGCTTTTAACAATAGCGTGTAGGGCAGTTTTTTATTGCATCTTTTCAAAAATATCTAATCCTTTGAAAATATCTAAATAGAGTGAAATCATATACAGCTTCAGATGAAGGTATGACTTTCATGACCATTCACAAACAGGTTGAATCCCTTCTCACCAGGTCATAAATACATGCAGCCGTTGATCTATTTTATTAAATTATATTTGAAGTGCGGCAAGGTTGCTTATTGAGATACATTAGTCACTGCCCGGGAGAACTCCCTGATGTAAAACCCCAAAATGCTTTTAAGATGACGAAAGAAACAACTTTTTTTAGTTATTCAAGATCTGACTCGAAATTTGTACTCAAGCTCGCGAAAGATCTGCGTGAATCAGGGGCCATCTTTGGCTCGACCAACTTGATATAAAAGCAGGCAGCCATTGGGACTCTTCTATCGAAGCAGCACTGAATACTTCTTCACGGCTTATAGTGGTTCTTTCCCCGGCTTCTGTTGGTTCCAATAATGTTATGGACGAAGTAAATTATGCGCTGGAAAGCGGAAAAACATTAATACCGGTTTTGTTAAGTGAATGTACAGTTCCATTCAGGCTGCGGAGGGTGCAGCATATTGACTTTACGGGCGATTATCAAATGGGCCTGGTACAACTGCTGGAAATATTAGGCTATCCCCCGCAAACGAAGCCGCCGCGATAAAACAGGGTACAAATCCAGGTGCTAATGTAGCACCGGCGAATAGAGAAGTTCAAGATGATCCATTGCAACGCACTGAGCCTGGACAAAAGGCTCCACAACAGGCAATGAATATCGAAAGGAAACAGCAATTTGACCCGGTAGACAAGGAAAATATCATATTGGATAAAAACGAAAAGAAGAGTAGCTCAAAAACATTTTTGCTTATTGCTTCAGGTATCGTTATACTGGCACTCGTTATTTGGGCAGTTATGAATTCGGGCAAAAACAAAACTGGCGAAGCCACGGTAGCTAACATTGATTCCATATCTCAGGCGGTTGCCCCTAAGGATACACAAAATATCCAGGTGCCCACCGCTGCGACTGATAGCAATACACTGCCTGGAAATAAAAATCCAAGAAACACAAATCCAGCAGGGGAAGAGAAAGCTACTCCTATAATGGAGCCCGGCACTGATAGACCTTCTGTCCCGAAACCAGCCATCAGCAGGCAAAATATGAAAAGTGTAACTGAACAAGTTATTACGGTTGATCGAAATAACTCAGCAGCAAACGTGAGAGAAGTTAATTATTGCAATTCTGATAACACAAACTGCGGTTCATTTAAATTGATGGGTGAAAAGGCATGGCTTGAAAAAAACTTCGATGGAGCTTTTAAATACGAAGAAACCAGCCGTGATGAGCATTCCATTTATTTAAAGGGTAATTATAATATTACCCTGGACCTTCGCACAAAACAAGTGCTCGCCAACAATAACATGCTGTATAAGATTACAGGCTTTAAATAGTGAGGGGCACCTCCTTCTTTGCAGGCGGCATCATTTCTCCATTTCTAAAGGAATACGGGAAGCCGGGCTTCATTTCCTCGCTGAAAAAATTTGGAATTGGAAAAGGCAAATAAGTTGAACCAGGTTTTTATTTTTTTCGCTATATATAAATGCAGGCATACCTGAGGCTTTTTTGTTGCCTGGCAATCACCTCCAACCCTTTACAGAAAAATTGAACCTTGCAAAAAAAGCTAAAATGATATATATAACGCAATTAGTTTACATCAACGAAGGACAAGAAAGTGTATTTCATTAATTTGAAGAAATTGCTATTCCGGTAATTTTATAATATAACGGGCGTCTTTTGCTGCGGTTAAGGCCAACAGAAAATACTTTTATAGAACAACATATTGAAAAACCGTATGAAATTTACCTTGTGGAGTTTGCGGCTGAAGATGATTTTGAAAACTTTAAACAGGACGAAGAGCGTAAAAAGTTTTTACATTTAAAAGAGCAATCGATAAAATCGGTTCTGCTTATAAAGGGAACAAAAATATAAGAAAAAAATACAGTTAGCTTAAGGTTGTCTTTCCTTCAATTAGCCAAGGCTGCATTAGTGCAAACGCCGCTTTGCGTTTAATTAATTTCAATTGAGTGAATGTATTTTTTCCAGCTATTTATTTTTCTTCTTCTTATCCTTTTTATTTTTTCCGTGAAGAATCCTTCCAAAAAATGATCGTTGATCCTTCTCTTGTTTATCTACTGAATTAATATTTATCTTATTATCAATTGCGGGTACAAGTGCACGTATGAAAGCATTTTTCAGCAACTCCCAAATGGCTTCTAAAGTATTTGTATATGATTTTCCAAACTCGCCATGTATTGGTATGTCGGTTGCTATCTGGTCTTCTTTATGGTTTTCAAGAATTTCTCCTGCAGTGCCTATGAGGCCTTCATAAATTTTATGAAAAAAGCCATCATTTTTATCTTCAGGTCCCAGCACGTCAAGATCTTTTATAACGGGTTTCAGATACCCGTCATACTTACCATCTTTAGCGGCAAACTCGGTGTATAAGCTAAAAGTTCCTTTGTGTACATCGAAGCTTCTGTAAGCATTTAAAAAATCGTTGAGCTTTACCAGGTTGGTATTTTTTACTTCCGCATTTAAATCAAAAGTTGAATGTTCAGCCAGCACATTTACTTTCATATTCAGCGAGGCGGTTCCTTCATAGGCTGTTGCATGTGCTGTAACGGTTGAAGGCAATAGTGCTTTTTTATCATCCACATTTTGCAGGTTCGTTGCCAGTGCATAGGTGTTTTGAAAAGAAATATCAAACGGCGGATCAGAAGAATTATCAACATAATGAATACTTCCATTATTGATCTCGCAGCGGTTAATCTTCAGGGGCATGAAATCTTTTAATATTTTAAGAAAATTACTGGTATCTTTTTTTACGTCACTGATTTCAGTTTTGTTCTTAGTAAATATGAGATCTGGTGAATCAAACACCAATTCCCCCACAAGCCGCCCTTGAAAGAGGGCGTGCCATTGTATAGAAAGATCAATATTTTTGGTTCTGAAAAAATGCGTTTGCTTACTGGTTTTAGAATCCACTTTGTTGAGATACATATTATTGATTTGATAAGCTCCGCGGTATAATGAAATATCTATATCTTCTATATGGCCATAATACCCGGAAATATTAGCTAGTGCCCTGTTTGCATAATGCAGCACGATTGCCGGTAGAAATAACCTTAAAACAATCAGCACCAAAACAATGATGAGAATGCTTTTTTTAAATCGGTTGCTTTTGTATAATTTCTTTTTAGATACAGCCATCAGGGATCTTTATTTAAAGATAAAGAGCTTGTGTGTTTAATTAACTACAACCCGATTGAATTTTTTTTTTGATCAATGGAAAAAATTATAGAAGCTAAGAAGCTTTGGTTTTAATCCTCTGTGGGTATTTCCCCTATGGGGAACACAATCACCGAAAATTATAATCCTATCTTTACACTATACTCAAGGGGTGCCTTAAAGGAAAGTTCAGATTTTTAAATTTCCTGTGATAAAAAAGGCTGAGATTATACCCAATGAAAAAATGATTAAAACATTTTTTCATACACCTGATTCGGATAATACCGGCGTAGGGACAAGGATAACACAATCGTATACATCTTCTCTCCCTGGGTAATATTTATAATATTCAATTTATAACTGGTATGGGTTCACTCGACTGGTGGCATTTATTCTGGCAGCAAATTAAGGAAACAGATGCATTGAACTGGCTGGCCGTTAGCTTAGGAGTTGCAGAAGTACTACTGGCGAAAGCCAATAAAATATGGCTGTATCCCGCAGGTATAGCAGGCACACTGCTGTCAGTTTATATTTTATCACAGGCAGGCCTGTACGCAGAAGGCCTGCTGAATGGCTATTACATAATCATGAGCATATATGGCTGGTGGTATTGGATTAAAAAGAAAAACATGCCCCCGGTTAAAATAACTTATTGCAGCCGCAAAGACTGGATCATTGTTGCATGTATAACGGGTATAAGCTTCGCAATACTTACCCTATTGTTAAAATATTTTACTCCATCCACTGTTCCCGTTTGGGATGCATGGGTGAGTGCTACGGCATGGGCCGGCATGTGGCTTCTGTCCAGGCGTAAGATAGAAAACTGGATATTGCTCAACATCTCCAACCTCTTTGCAATCCCGCTTTTAATTTATAAAGGGTTACCGCTTTTTGCAGTACTTACGCTGTTCCTTTTTGCGGTTGCCATCTTTGGCTATTTTGAATGGCGTAAAATAATGCGTGATGAAAAACTAATGCTGATATGAAAACCCTGAAACATCCATCTGAATTTATTGAGCCTTTATTGGTAAGTGCAATAAGAAATACCGCGGCAGAAGCTGAACAATTAAAGCAGTTGCATCCCGCACAATTGCAGATCATTCACGAACAAAAGTGGTTTCAATTATTCGTGCCAAAACAATTTGGTGGAATGGAGCTAAGCCTGCCGGAAGCACTGAGGCTTGAAGAGGCAATTGCCTGGACGGAAGGTTCTGTTGGCTGGACAGTTACATTGTGCGCAGGAGCCGGCTGGTTTATAGGCTTTTTAAATCCCGAAATAGTTCCAAATGTTTTTACCGGAAATAAAATTAGTCTTGCAGGAAGCGGCAAGGCTTCCGGGATCGCTAAAATAGACGGTGACGACTACACGATAACGGGAAATTGGGATTACGCAACAGGAGCCAATAACGCAACTGCTTTCACCGCCAACTGCATGGTTGAAGAAAATGGAATGTTGTTAAAAAATCCGGATGGCAGCCCTGTTATCCGGTCATTTTTATTTTTAAAAAATGAAGTGATCATACATGACAATTGGAAGCCTATGGGAATGATTGCAACCGGCAGCAATAGTTTTGAAGTTAAAGAACTTGTTGTGCCTAAAACCAGGGCCTTTCATATTGACAGCAACACCGCAGTTTTAAAGCAACCCATATACGCCTATCCGTTCCTGCAATTTGCAGAGACAACGCTGGCAGTAAACAGCAGCGGAATGTCCATTCGATTTTTGGATTTGTGTAAAATAATATTTGATCAAAGATCAAACGATAAGTTGCAACCGGTTTTACAAAATGCATTTAAAGAAATTGAAAATGCAAGGCAGCAGTTTTACAATACAGTAGAAAAGTCCTGGAAAGAATGCGCTGATAATATATCAATCACTTCTACACTCTTACAGAGCGTTAGTAAAGCAAGCAGGCAACTTGCATACACCTCAAGGAAAGTAGTGGACGATTTATATCCTTATTGTGGAATGCAGGCCGCCAATCCTGCAACAGAAATAAACAGGGTTTGGAGAAACCTGCATACAGCGAGCCAGCATAGTTTGTTTAACCATTATTAAGCCGACGCACCTCTCTTATATTTAGTCATTCTTCCAGTAAGATTATACCGTCTTCATTACACTGTTGGGCTGCAAGGTCAAGTACCGAAAGACCGCGGTTATCTAATATGGATTTATCAGCTCCGGATGCAAGCAGCAGCTTTATTAATTCATTGCGCCCGAATATGGCCACAAACATTAAAACAGGCATTTTATATCAAAACGAGGGTATAAAACGTTATAGACTTTCGAATACTATATCTATGAATATTACCCGAACTTTTGTTACGTTATCCTTTTGCCTTTGTGTATCTGTTTTATATGCACAAAAAGAGGCCGCCCAAAAACAGGGCATTTTTTCTTTCAGTATCAGCCTGTCAGATTACAACTTTGTAACGCATGTGAAGGATTCTTCCCTGCGCTATGCCATGAGCAAAAAGGACCTGTTCAAATCGGGCAATACCAGCCTTGGCATCCAGGTCAATTATTGGAGACATCTAATTCCTCATATAGATATTTCAGTTAACCTGGGAGGGGATTTTTCCAATTTTCCCGCATTATTTGTAAAAGGGGATAGCACCGGCCAGGCAAGATTTAGCGGACACCTGGATGGATTGATTCATTTCAAGGCGTTTGAGAACGATGCCAGGGTAAATCCATTTTTAACCGCGGGAATAGGAGCCGGGTATTTTGGAAGTCAACCAGCTCTTTTTGCACCGGTTGGTACAGGTTTGGAGTTTCATTTTAATGCAGGAGGTATCATTATATTCCAATTGCAAATGAGAGAGGCCTTGTCATCGGGAATCACCAATGATTTTATGTTTTATTCTATCGGGTTTGCACAAGGTATACGGGGCAGCTCTGCAAAAAAACATCAAAGCCATAGGGATGAGGTCATAAAAAGTTCGTTATCTACTGGCCCAGGCAAAAATAGTCATGGCATAGCCGGTAAGGTAAAAAAGAGTTCAATGGAAAAAGCAAGCTTGGAAAGCAACTCTCAACATGCTACTGACAGTACCGCATTGAAAAATGACATTGATAAAAGCAAGCTGGCAGAAGTGGTTAAAGGGAATAAAGTAAGTCCTATGCCTGATGCCGATGGGGATGGAGTAGTAGACAAAGATGACAAATGCCCTGATGTGAAGGGTAGTGTGGGAAACCAGGGATGTCCCTTCCCACTGGTGGAAGGTGCAGAAGTTTTGAATATGTCACCCGATTCTGCTACCTATAGCGTTAATTTTGATTTCGACCAGTCTATTTTACAAGCCGGAGCTTTTACGGTATTGAACAGAATAGTTGAAATTTTAAAATCTGACAAGACATTGACCATAAATATAGCAGGGCATGCCGATAGCCAGGGCACAGACTACAAGAATATGCAGGTATCTGCAGAGAGGGCGAAAGTAACCCGTGACTATTTCATGAGTTATAATATTGCTGCATCCCGGATGAAATCTTCATATTACGGAGCCAGCCGTCCGATTGATAAATTGCAACAATGGCGAAACAGGAGGGTAGAAGTAACTATCATAAAAAAATGAAATTCATCCTAAGTTGTTCCGGCTACTAAGCATGGCTAACGTTCACGGTTAAACTATGAAGCGTCCCACGGAATATTCCATGTCAGTTTTGCCTTCGCAATGTGAATACCTTGTTTGCGGGTGTCAATGGGGAAGTAAAACAACATAGAAATTGAGTTCATCATGTTGATCCATGATGATCACAATTAATGTCCGGTTAAATGATTATGCATCGACGAAACATCCACCGGTTCCAGGCTTAATTTAATCCTGGGAATGAAGCGCGATCCTGTTGCCTTCTGTATCAATAAAGTTAGCCATATACCCTATCTCAGGGCTTATCTGGGTCTTGCCCATCGTTATCTGGCCACCTTCCGATTCTATGCGCTGTAATACCTCTGTCATATCAGGATTAGCATTGAGATAAACAAGAACTCCATCTGCGGATGGCTTGCTATAATCACTTTTTACAAGTGCGCCTGATACCTTGCCACTTCCCATTTCATAAGGAAATGTCGCCATCTCCATACCGGGCATATTCATATCTTCCATATGAATCCCAAAAGCTACCTGGTAAAAGTGTTTGGCACGTTGCATATCCCAAACTGGTATATCAAACCAATTGAGACTATTTGTTTCTTGGTTCATGATTTTTTTTATAAAACTACAATATCTCATTTATTTAAACAGCCTGAAATGGGGAAATAACGCAAAGTTTTTATTGGCTCAGACTCGAAAGTTTTCCCTCAATTAGCCAAGGGTGAGTTAGAGCAAGGCTGCAGCTTAGAATTTATGTATGGTATAACTGTGCCTTCGAATACTGATTACAACGTAAGCGAGTCAATCGATTTACCCTGCAAAAATTCCATGCGCGAATATCATTCCAATACCTGCAATTGCCGGCGTTCCCGCCGATATTCTATTAATGGTTGTTCTTTTCCGTTCCTCCTAGGGAAACATATCAAAGGCCATTGTAAAAACCTTGGTTGCCACGCCTGGTGTGCTGCCACGGCGAGACTTAGTAAAGCGTTGGCGGGACGCCAGCATTCGCAGGAGATGCCAATTGCAGCACATAGCAACTTCGTTCTCTGAAGATGTGAAGTAAAAATAAAATTTATATTTGAACCAATATTCTTAGTCAATTAATTAATTGATTCCAGGGTTATTACGGGATAGATTTATTTAAGTAAAGTAGTTGCGTATTACAAGCTAACAGACTACCGGCCTGCTTGATCTCTTTTACAATAGTTAATAAATGAACAAAAAGAAAAGAACTTTATTTTACCTCGTAGACGGCGCTCATGCGGAGGTTTTACCAGAGCTTATTAGTAAGGGCGAACTACCTAACATCAGGCAAATAATTGAAGAGGGCACTTATAGAAATGCCACCAGTTGTTTCCCATCAACTACCGGTCCGGCCTACCTGCCTTTTCTCACGGGGTATTTTCCGGGTACAATGGGAATCACGGGCATTCGCTGGTTTGATAAAAAAGAATTTAAACGTACACGGTGGAATAAGAATGCCATGCGTTCATACTGTGGACCTGAAGCCGCATGGTTCAATACAGATATGCCTGCGGATAAGCCAACTTTATTTGAATTATTAGGAGAATCCTACAATCTGTATAATATGATTACGCGGAATGTACCGGGTGAATATGACCTCGGTAAAAAAGGGAAGGGTTTGTTATACACACGTGCGCATTTTTTTAAGCGGCATCACCCGGTTGACCTGCAAGGGCACGAAAGGATAATGCAGATGCTGAACACCGGGAAAGATTTTGACTTTTTATTCGCTGTATTTCCAAGTGTAGATTGGGATTCCCATTATTATCATATCCGCGATAAAAAAACAGTTGAATCCTATAAAATTGTTGATGACAGCCTGGGTGAAGTGCGGTTATTTCTTGAAAAAAAGGGCTGGTGGAATGACACATTATTTGTGCTTACTTCCGATCACGGACTCACGCCTACGCATACCCATTTAGATGTGGCCGACTGGATGACTGCACATGATTTAAAGCCGGTTTATTATCCCGTGATATGGAAAAGTAATCCAAGGTCAGCTGTTATGATATCCGGTAATTCTTTCGGCAGCATACACCTGCTTGATCATGAAGGCGATCATGTATTGACAGAAAGTGAAATATTAAAAACAATGGGAGCTGAGCGCTTAAATGAACTGGTGAACGAAAAAGCCATTGACTTCGCTATATACAGGGGCGATAAATTCAACTCATTTATCGTACAAAATGCGGCAGGAAAGGCGGTAATAGAGGTGGAGGGCCAGGCTTTTAAATATACGCCTGCCAGTAGTGACCCACTTAGGTTAAAAGATGAAATACTGGCGAATGGCCATAGAGAGGTATTGGAAATTACTTTTGAAAGTGAGTATCCCGATTGCCTGTTTCAAATTTATCAATTGTTTCAAAGCAGGAGGGCGGGTGACATTGTGTTAAGCGCTTCCGAAGGATATGATCTCAGGGATTTTTGGGAATATCCGGAGCACAAGGGATCGCATGGTTCACTTCATAAATCTCATATGCAGGTGCCGCTGATCTATAATCAAAAAAACTGGAAAACACATTCTGCAAGAACCGGGGACCTGTTTGATTCTATTTTACAATGGCATGATAAGAAGCCGGCTTTCAGTGAAGGGAATTCCCTTTGCTGATTTTTGAATAATAGTAATTGTTTTTGAAATTAATGAATCAATCAACCATAAAAGCGTAATGAAAATTGAAAATGAAATCCTGCCCCATAAAGGCATAGATGGACATTCTTCTTTGTTTAATAAAAGAAATATTGTAAAGGGAACGCTATGGTTTGTGCTCATTACAATAGTAACAATTGCATGCATTTTCTTTTACAATAACACGGGTGGGACAGTAGAAGCATTGTCACATATTTCCTATAAATATATCCTTATATGTTTGATGATGGTGTTTCTTGACCTGGTGCTTGGCGGCTGGCGCAATCATATTTTTGTACGTAAGCTAAAACCCGGTATGTCGCAATGGGTGAGTTTTAAGGCGAATGTTGCCAATATGTTTATGGGTGCAGTAACTCCCGCTCATAGTGGCGCCGGTCCAGCCCAGATATATGTTTATATGCGGCATGGCCTTAGCTTTTCTGATTCGTTTGCTGTAAGCCTGATCAATTTTGGCGCGACACTGATTTTTATGCCGCTTGCAGGAATTGTTGCGATCTTTTTTATGAATGAAAAGTATGTTGGCGGAATTGTTCCTTCATTATTACAATATACTTTTACTTTTTTTACAATCTTTCTTGCAGCATTCGTGCTCGCATTTTGGAAACCAGTATGGGTTGCGGCAATGGTAAAAAAATTAGCTTCGGGTATAGGTAAAATATTCACCGGCCGCAAATTAAAGTTAATGGTATGGGCAGCCAGGTCGGAAAAAAATATAGCAATCTATCAAAATACCTGCAGCATTATTATTAATAAAAACCCGCTTCTTTTTCCACTTAGTTTAATCATAACAATTGTTTTGTATTTTAATAAATATTGCATGCAGTATGTTATACTGCTTGGGCTGGGCATAGAAGCTAATTTACTGGAGGTAATTTCTATCCAGGTGCTGATTCAGTTCATGATTTACTTTACGCCAACCCCTGGTGGGAGCGGCTTTGCAGAAATCAGCATTTCAGTTTTGTATGGAAAGATTGTGCCAGCAGCTTTTATTTCGATCTTTACTTTGCTTCAAAGAACATTCTTACTTTTCTTTCCCGCATTGATAGGTGCATTTATAATTTTAAGACTTTTGCACCAGCAGGCTTTGACAAAAAGGCTCGACGGGAGCATTCATATTGATGCACCCGATAAACAGATTCGCACCTAAAAGGTTCTCCTCTAAATTAAAGCCTGTATTAATAAAACGGCTTACGAAATGAAGGAATTTATACTTGTGGCTGGCCGGACCTTTTTTGCGGAATCCTTATGTTTGGAGGTTAGGTGTTATCCTCTTTCTGCTATATATGACTTGTCTTGCAAAAAGTTTATAGATTTATTGATGAATAGTTACGTTCAGATTTAATTTTCCGGGGACTTAAATAAAAAAAAGCCCTGCAATTTGCAGAGCTTTTGAGAATTGAGTCAACCTGGTGTCGGCGTTACCTTGCTATGATCATTTTTTTACTTTGGAAGCTTTTCCCATTCACCATAAGAGTATAAATATAAATTCCTGCTGGTAAATCCCTGGCGTTAATAGTAAGTTGGCTGGCACCCCTGCCTGATATAGGGTATGTTCTGAGAGTTGTTCCATTAATGGAAGTTATTTTAATTAATGCCTGTGTTACGTTGTCTGGCAAAAAATAGGGCAGTTCGGTAGATCCTCCTGAAGGATTAGGAACACTTTGACCGAGCATAGCCTTACCGGAAGCGGTTAAAGGATTAGTTAGTTCATTAGCAGTAATCAAACCTTTTCTTATAATAAGATCCTTAAGCTGCTCAAATTGGGTGTCAAGTTGGTCATACTTCAATTGCAGTTCTGTAATTGCTTCCTGTTTAGCTTCTATGGAGACCTGCTGTTCCTTTATGCCATTAATAAGCACAGGTATTATTTCAGAATATGCTACGGCCAAACGTGCTGAGGGCACTTTTTCAATTGCGCCCGTTTCTTCATTAGTCCTATATTCCCAATCGCGAACTACTTCGGGTAATATTTTTTGAAGTTCCTGTGCAATCAGCCCAAGTCTGTCGCCCTTTGCTTCTGCATCCTTCCACTTAAATTTGGCAGAACGAAGTTTCATTATTTCTTTGATACCGTAATCCAAATCCTTTATTTCTGATTTGTCGCGTTCATCAGAAGTATTGATACTTCCATCAGTTGCCCATACTGAATTCCATCTTAAAGCTGATGTTCCTAAACTGCGGGAATTATCTGTTGACGGCACAAAAGTAGAATTAGCACTTATAGTGTTGGCTCCAGCATGGGCGGGGGTTTCTACCAAACCAAAGCTTAAGTTGCCACCAGTGATATCCAGGTTTCCTGCATTGGACAAAGTCATCCTGGTTACATTTCCATTGGCCCGGAATTGTAAAGAATTAGCTGCGCCGTTGTAAATTACGCCCCATCTTGCGGATCGGAATTATCGCCAAATAATATTCCCCTTTCTGAGCCGCCA
The DNA here is from genome assembly GCA_046593045.1 of Chitinophagaceae bacterium. Classification (GTDB taxonomy): domain Bacteria; phylum Bacteroidota; class Bacteroidia; order Chitinophagales; family Chitinophagaceae; genus Ginsengibacter. The sequence goes on from JBKJRY010000275.1 coordinate 20,139, forward strand.
GGCGCTAATACGCTAATATAATTGTTTGTACTGTTTTCAACCACAAACGGAGAATTTGGATTTGCAGTAACTGTACCGGCACTGCCGTTAAAAACATGCAACTTTCTTTCAGGAGTCGCTGTGCCTATACCCACGAGACGATTGTTGAGACCAATATACATGACACTTGAGCCGCTATTTAAAAAATCAAATGCATCTTCGTTGTCCCTGTATTGAAGCCCCCAGGTGGGAAATGATGGCGAATGAGCAATTACCATTCGGGCATTGTTGCCGGTGCCTGATGCAAACATATTTATCATGGGGTTTGAAGAAGCGCCAGGGTTAGCAAATTGTATAGTTTGGGAACCGGACGAAAAACTCAAGTTTCCTGTGCCAATATTGACATTCCCGGTGGATTCCTGCAAGAAAATTTGACCGTTATTAAAATCAAAATTGCCGGTATAGCCTACTTTTAATCTTTCTGTCCGGTTGCCCTGGTTGGTTCCGGTAACTAATTAAATACGGGCGGGAACGTTCCCTGCTGATGGCGGTGCATCTACATAAAAATCAATGGTAGCCGGGTTTTGAAAAGTGCTCCCGTCATAGTTGGATGCGAGCATGGAAGTTATGTAATCATTATTGGCCAATACCTGTGGAGAGGCTAAAGTCCCTCTTGACTTTCTGCCCTGGAATACAGATCTACGGACTGAAATATTTGATGCTGTTGCTAAAACATATTCGCTGCTCGCATTTTCAGCGAAGCCAATAAACACCGGAGAGGTTAGCCCATTTGTCCACTAACCTATAGGATTACCACCAGTTGACTTAACAGTTAACACGTTCATCGGGTACTGGTTCCAATACCCACTTTCCCAGCCTCATCTATTCGTATTCTTTCTGTGTTATTGGTATAAAGACTAACCGGAATAAAATTCGTGGTACCAAGTTTGGAGAAAGGGGTGGTATTATTATTACCTGTAATAACCCAGTTTTGTGCGATAACAGCCTGCTGACTTATTAAAATAATAGAGATAATAGCACCTGTTAAAAGAATAATTTTCTTTTCCATAATTTAAATTTTGGAGGTTTAGAAATGAAAAATTCAAATTTTCATAGTACAGAAATTGCTAAAAAATCTTTAATGGATGGACATAGTTTTTTCGATAATAAATTTTTAAGGTTTAGAAATATAAATTCCAGACTCTTGTAGCTACCGGAAGAGCATTAAAGGAAAGCGATACGTTTTGCGAGGGTGGGAAAGTTTCTTTTCATACTTAAAATTTTAGGTTCAAAAATAAAAATTCTGAATTCTCAATATTTGCAGTCGAGAGACAAAAGAGAACTACAGTGGTGGAGAATACAACCTGGTTTTTTCATGATTGAAGATTGTGAAGTGAGCAGTATCATTACGAAAACAGATTCACAAAATATAAATAATTTTTTACTTATTTAAGCAATTAGCGGTTTTTTTAAAAAAAAGTAACTCAAACTCAATGCAGTAAAGACTTACAGGAAATTATGCGCATAAAAAAGTGGTACATTGTTTTCGTACCACCGTAGGATTTACAAGCAGGATTTATTTACCTTATTTAATTGGTTTCACTGAGGATAAAATTTTCGAATCGATCTTAAGTGACATAAAATATTTAATTACTGTGTTATGGCTAAACTCCGGGGTGCTTTTTAAATTTAAAGAGTATTTCTTTGCATTTATAAATGGATATAAGCCTTAACAAATACATAAGCGACACGGGTTTTTGCAGCAGAAGAGAAGCGGATAAATACATTGAGGAGGGTCGTGTGCACATTAATGGAAAAGAGGCGAAGAAAGGAAATCGTGTGACTGAAAACGATAACGTCCTAATTGATGGGGAACGCCTGAAAAAAAAGAGTGCGCCTGTATATATTATGCTGAATAAGCCAAAAGGTATTACCTGCACTACCGACCAGAAAGATAAAACTAACATCATTGATTTTATAAATTATAAAAGCCGCATCTTCCCAATAGGCAGATTGGATAAGCTTTCTGAAGGGCTAATTTTTCTAACCAATGATGGGGATATTGTAAATAAAATTCTTCGTGCCGGTAATGGCCATGAAAAGGAATATGTTGTTACCATCGATAAAATAATTACGCAGGACTTTTTGCAAAAAATGCGAAACGGCATAAAGATTTCAGGAACGCTAACCAATAAATGTTTTGTAAAACAAGAAGGTGACAAGAAATTTACAATCGTTCTCAAACAGGGACTTAACAGGCAGATCCGCCGCATGTGTGCTGCCCTTGATTATAAAGTTACTTCCCTCAAAAGAATCCGGATAATGAATATTACGTTATACAATCTTAAGCCGGGGAAGTGGCGGTATTTTACTACGGATGAAATTTCAGGAGTAAATAATAGAATAGCTAATAGCAGCAAGACGGCTGACGTGGAAAGTATGGGGGAATGAATTGCGTACCCTATGTGATGTTGGATGTACATTGTGCACACGCTACACAATTGGTCTCACTTTACTTTTGGCCTCTCACGTTGCACATTTCAACCTTCGTCTTTATTACCTAATTTTATAACCTGTAAACATTCCACCAGGGGCTTATATTTTCATCAATACATTTCATAATGATCAAGGTTGATCGCGTAGAAAAATATTTTGGTAAAACGAAAGCTGTTGACAATATTTCCTTTGAAGTGGGTGAAGCTGAAAATATGGTATTACTTGGTACGAGTGGTTGTGGCAAAACCACCACACTTAGGATGATCAACCGACTTATTGAAACTTCATCAGGTACCATTCATGTTGCCGGAAAAAATATTAAAGATGTTTCGCCTGAAGCACTGCGCAGGAATATTGGCTATGTGTTACAACATAACGGATTGTTCCCTCATTATACCATTGCTGAAAATATTGCCATTGTGCCGGGGCTTTTAAAATGGCCTAAAGATAAAACTGCGAAAAGAACATGTGAACTACTTGAGCAATTGGGTTTGCCGCTCAATTATTTATCGCTCTACCCGCAGCAATTAAGCGGCGGCGAGCAGCAAAGAGTAGGACTGGCCAGGGCACTGGCAGCAGATCCTCCGGTTCTATTAATGGATGAACCTTTTGGCGCGCTTGATGCTGTTACAAGAAGCAACATCACAAAAGAATTTGCGCATCTTGAAGTGCTGAAAAAGAAAACAATCGTTTTGGTGACGCATGATGTAAGAGAAGCATTTGAACTGGGAGATAAAATTTTATTAATGGACAAAGGGAAAATCGTACAGGCGGGAGCATCCACCGATCTATTGTTCAACCCTGCAAATAAGTTTGTGTCTGATTTTTTTGAATCACAGCAAATGCAACTCGAACTAAATACTGTATTGTTAAAGGATGTCTGGATGCATCTTTCCCGGAAAAATGGGAATGATGAAAAAATGAATGAAGTGGATGAAAACAAAAGTATTTGGGAAGCATTGGAGGTTTTATCAAAAAAAAGACAAAAGAATATTTTTATAAAAAATTCATCGTCGGGTGAAACAAAGTATACGGATTATGAAGGGTTGTTCACGGCTCTGAGCGCTTTAAAAAACAAAGTTGATGGATGAATCGTCCCATTCATTATTTGAGTTTATACGCCAACAGTCCGGTAAGATACTTGACCAGGTACTTGCTCATATTGGCCTTACTTTTATTTCATTACTCATAGCTGTGGCAATTGGTCTCCCTTTGGGGATATTTATCGCCAAAAGGAAACGTTTCGCCGCTCCCGTTTTAGGATTCACGGGAATATTACAAACTATTCCAAGCATAGCGCTGCTTGGTTTTATGATACCCCTATTAGGTATCGGCCCTAAGCCAGCGATTGTTGCATTGTTTCTATATGCATTATTGCCTATCGTAAGAAATACTTTTACTGGCATTACAGGTGTTGATACATCTGTAAGAGAAGCTGCGAAAGGAATGGGCATGAGTGGAAAACAGATTCTTTCAAAAGTGGAATTGCCTTTAGCCCTTCCAGTTATACTCGCAGGTATACGCACTGCAACAGTCATAAACGTTGGCGTGGCAACACTTGCGGCATATATAGCTGCTGGGGGACTGGGGGAATTTATTTTTGGCGGCATAGCGCTTAACAATACCAATATGATTTTAGCCGGGGCAATTCCGGCAGCCCTGCTTGCAATATTGTTTGATTTTATTTTGTCCAGGGTGCAGAAAATTAACACTAAAAAGGTGAGAACAGGTTTCTGGTTCTTACCGCTTTCGCTGGTGGTACTTTCTTCTTTCTACATGCTTCCCAATATTTATGGGAGTAAAATGCTGGCGGGCTTTACACCTGAATTTATGGGTCGGCAGGACGGCTATCTTGGTCTTAAGAAAGTTTATAAACTAAATATCCGTACGGTGGTTATAAGTGATGCTGTAATGTATAAAGCGGCGTATGAAAAGCAACTGGATGTAATAAGCGGGTATAGTACAGACGGTCGATTGAAAGCATTTGATCTTATTGTATTGAACGACGATAAAGGAATATTTCCGCCATATTATGTAGCGCCGGTTATCCGTGAGGATGTTTTGCGGCAGTATCCTGAATTGGAAAATATTATCGATAAATTATCCGGGCACATTAACGATTCTGTAATGACTGAATTAAACTATCGGGTCGATTATTTAAAGCAAAGCCCGGACAAAGTGGCAAAGGATTTTTTGCTGGAACAAAGTTTGTATAAAGAACCGCTGAATGGTAATAAAGGTGTAATCAGGCTAGGCTCCAAAATTTTTGGCGAACAATACATTCTTACTTCGATGTACGCAATGCTGATAAAAGGGAACACTAATTTGCAGGTAGAAACAAAAACAGGTTTGGGTGGTACGAAAATATGCTTCGACGCATTAACCAATAACCAGATTGATATGTATCCTGAATATACCGGAACAGGTCTACTGGTTATTCTAAAATCAAATGATGCAACAATTGAGGCATTCAATGGAAATAAAGAGAAAATTTATAATTATGTTAAAAATCAGTTCCATCACAAGTATCATTTAAAATGGTTGCAACCCATTGGCTTTAATAACGCATATGCTTTAATGATGAGGCGGGAACAATCAGATCATTTAAATGTTAGGAGTATATCTGATCTTAAAAATTATATAGATAAAAAGTAATGACGGATTTATTGGAAAAATACAAGAGTGTAAGGAAATACAGTGAAGAGATTTGTGCGCCATTAAAAACAGAAGACTACGTGGTACAGCCTATTGTGGATGTGAGCCCACCCAAATGGCATATTGGCCATACCACGTGGTTTTTCGAAACGTTTATACTTAAGCCATATATGCAAAATTATATTGAATACGATCCCCAATATAATTATGTTTTTAACAGTTATTATGAAACAGTTGGTGCAAGGGTAATTCGCACAGACAGGGGAAATCTTAGCAGACCAGCTGTGGAAGATATTTATAAATTTCGCAAATACGTTGATGATGCGATGGATAGTTTTTTACAAAAGGAGGCATCAAAAGAAATTCATGAAATCATCACACTTGGTCTCAATCACGAACAACAACACCAGGAACTTTTATGTACAGATATTAAATATATTTTAGGGAATAATCCGTTATTTCCTGCTTATAAAGCTCCGTCAAAACGAGGAGAAAATTTCAAAGAAGAAAAACCGGTGGAATTCATAAATATTGGAGATGGAATTTATGAAATAGGCTATGCTGGTGATCAATTTTGTTTTGATAACGAGCTAAGCAGGCATAAGGTTTTTCTTAATGATTTCAGTATTTCCAATAGTCTTGTTACCAACGCGGAATTCATGGAATTTATGGACGCCGGCGGATATAAAGATTTTAATTTCTGGCATGCGGAAGGCTGGGAGTGGAAAAATAATAATAACATTATGTCGCCACTTTACTGGCACTTCATTAACGGTGACTGGTTTCAATATACTTATGAAGGATTAAAGTTATTAAGTATGAATGAAGATTTGTGCCACATAAGTTTTTATGAAGCCTCGGCATATGCATCATGGAAGGGAATGCGCTTGCCGACAGAGTTTGAATGGGAAGTAGCCGCACAGCGATTTGATTGGGGCGGCAGGTGGGAATGGACAGAAAGTGCTTACCTGCCGTATCCCGGATTTGCAAAAGCTCCCGGAGCGATAGGAGAGTACAATGGAAAATTTATGGTGAATCAAAAAGTTTTACGGGGAGCTTCCGAGGTTACTTCTCCGGGGCATAGCCGAATTTCGTATAGGAATTTTTTTCATCCGCATTTACGTTGGCAATACACCGGATTACGATTGGTACAATAAAAAATCATGATTGAAATAATTGACAAATGAACCGATTTTTAGAGGATGTATTACAGGGATTACATGCTACTCCAAAGTATTTACAATCGAAATATTTTTATGACAAAAGAGGTGACGAATTATTTCAGCGGATCATGAACTGCGAGGAATATTACCTTACCGATTGTGAACTGGAAATTTTTTCTGGGCAGACCTCAGCATTGGCAGATATCGTTATACAACACCATACTGATTTTGATGTGGTGGAACTCGGTGCTGGTGATGCAATAAAATCTGTTTATTTGTTAAAAGAGCTGGTCAATAAAAAAGCAATATCGACTTATTTCCCGGTTGATATTTCTCATAACATAATAGACCTGCTTAATCAAAGTCTTCCTGAGCAGGTTCCGCAACTGGTTATACACGGGCTCAATGGTGAATACCTTGACATGCTCAGATCAGCAAAAAAAATCTCTGATAAAATAAAACTTGTGTTGTTTCTTGGATCAAATATCGGAAATATGAGTATGCAGGAGGTTCCGGAATTTTGCCGCGAATTACGCAGCCAGCTTACTCCCGGTGATATGGTATTGATTGGAATAGATCTCAAAAAAAATCCCAGGCAGGTTTTAGCTGCTTATAATGACAGCAATGGTTTTACCCGCGAATTTAATCTTAACCTGCTAAGGAGAATCAATAACGAACTGTCCGGGAATTTTGATCTAAGTGCATTTGAACATTATGCAACTTATGATCCCCTTAGCGGGGCCTGCAAGAGCTATCTTGTTTCATTGGCAGAACAGGTAGTTAACATAGGTAAAACTGAAACAATCAGTTTCAGAAAGGATGAAACATTATTCATGGAAATTTCTCAAAAATATACCATTGAGCAGAGCGATGAAATTGCAGTCGATTCAGGATTCATCCCAGTCGCTCATTTTTTTGATAAGAATAATTGGTTTGCGGATGTGATATGGAAATGTGTTTAGGGATGGACACTGAGGATTGCTTTTTCTAATATTATCCGTTATTAATTATTAAGCGACTGGTAAAAGAAGATTCAACTGTGAAGCAACTATTGTCGCCTCTACTTTATCAACCTTTCCTTTGAATTCCCCATCCACCTGGAAATGGGTTTCTCTTTTGGTTGTTATAACAGCTTTCGTGGTCCTGATTATTTCAACTTTCTTTGGATTAAAATTTTTATAGCTCCAAAACATTTTGAACAATTGAACTAAAGAAAATTTTCGCATGATGACTATCTCAAACTTGCCGTCATCAACCTTTCCGCCTGGGTTGATCATGGCGCCCGTTCCATATTTACTGGCATTTGCAATAACGATCATGTATGCATGTGTATTGATTTCATTGTCATCTGTTACTATTTGCGCTTGCATTAATTTTTTATGCCACATCACTTTTATCGTCATTCTTACATAACCCCACATTCCCCTCCATGCACCTTCATCAAAATATTTAATGAGCCTTGCATTCAATCCAAGGTCACTCAGGTGGAGGCATATATCGTCCTCATTGATTTTAATTACGTCGCAACACCTGGTAGTGCCGTTCACAATCAGATCTATAGCGTCAACTGGATCTTCAGGTATTTGCAGTTCTTTAGCCATTCCGTTTGCTGATCCTGCCGGCAGGATGCCAAGAGACATTTTGGTGCCTAGCAATTGTTTTGCAACCATTGTCACGGTACCATCACCTCCTACAGCCACAACACGATCGGGCTTAAATTTTTGGAACCAATATTGGAGTGATATTATATCGTCTTTGCCAGTTAATAAATAAAATTGTATGGTATGTTGCGTGCCTTTAAAATAATTTGTGATAATTGGTTCCCAGTTGGTTCTTTTTTTACCCCCTGACACGGGATTCAGAACAAAGAATATATTTAAGTGCAAAGGTTTGTCCATTATATCTTTGAGGTTAAGAGATTATAAAAAAATGATGCATAAAGAAAAGAAAATTTCACTATACAAAATCATTAAACGAAAATTATTGCTTTTGTTTAGGCTTAACAACCAACCTGTGATTAAAGTTTACAACGGGTATGGCAATTCAAAAAAAATAATCGTGTTCGGGCATGTCTTAAAATTAAGCCCCTTGGGGCGAAAGTCCTATAGGAATAACTGGATAGTGAACACATTTTCCATGCTCAGGTTATTTATGGTACAACCTTTTGTAAATGCGAGAGTATGTATGGAGTGGGAGGGTACCGTCATGGAAGTGGAAACACAAGAAGATGGTTATTTTAAATTTGAATGGAATCCGCAGGTGCTCCCGGTGCCCGGATGGCATAATGTTATCATTTATTTAAACGAAGAAAAATATAAAGCAAAAAAAATATCAGGTAGCGGAGAAGTATTGATTCCTTATCAATCACAGCATGCATTTATTTCTGATATTGATGATACATTTTTGATTTCGCATTCTTCCAGGTTGCGGAGAAGATTGTATGTTTTATTTACAAAAAATGCGCGAAGCCGCAAGCCATTCGAGGGTGTCGTAAATCATTACAGGCAACTGGCAAATTCAGCCCACAAGGCTAACATATTCAATCCCTTTTTTTATGTATCAAGCAGTGAATGGAATTTATACGATCACATTGTGGAATTTTCTAGGCAACATCATTTGCCCGCAGGAATTTACCTGTTAAACCAGGTAAAAAAAATAAGCCAGATTTTTCGGACCGGGCAAAATAAGCATTCAGGAAAATTTATGCGGATAGTAAGAATAATTGAGACCTATCCTCACCTACAATTTATTTTACTTGGAGACGACACACAGGAAGATCCGAATATTTATTTATCCATAGCTGAACATTTTCCTAAAAACATTTTCGCGGTTTATATAAGAAAGGTCCATAAAAAAAAATCCGACACCGTACAAGCTGTGATAGAAAAGCTTGAAGCTACAGGCACACATTGTTGTTACTTCAAACACAGTGCTGAAGCGATAGAACATTCAAAAAAAATAGGACTTATTTCTAAATAGGGGGGTGAAAAATCGGGAAATTATTATTTAAATTAACCTTGGTAATCCTGTTATGGGTTCTCAATTATATTTATTCGTCACTTTGCATTCTCGTTTTATTTTGAAGAATAATTATCCTGCTCAATGGTAGAAAGAAGTTTTGCTTTTCCTGCCATAAACGCTTTGTCGTACTGATCGGTTGAAATTGTTGTGTCCAATATTTCGTAATTCTCATAATCCTGGAAAATGATGCCATCAACTTTTTGACGCTCCTTTGCTTTTCTAAACCTTGGGCCGCCGTTTGAATATGATAAGTAATCAAGTGTATGAGTGTTCTTATTTATCCAATAGCAAAATTCATCTTGGTGATCGTTACCTCCGTCTTCTTTTTCAAAAGTGACATTAATCTTATCGTAGGCATTATTTCCGATATTTATTTCGCCCAGGTATTTAAGATTAACAGCAGATTCAGAAAGTTTAGAGGGAAGTAAAACGAAATAGGCGATTGCGTTCAAACCTTCTTGATATTTTTCAGATTCTTGTTTTGTGAGATCTTGTTTCGTGCCATTTATTTTTCTTGTGAAACCGTCGTTTGTAAGTGCATCATGCACCTCATTATTCAGTGAATCAGTGGTGCTCCGTTCGTAGAGGAAATGACCATCCTCCTGTTCAAGATGTATCCTGAATTTTCTATAGTCAAATGATACATCCAGTTGTTTGTAATTATTTCCACCATGCGCTTCAATGCAACGCTTTACAATTTCCGTAGCTTTCTCATCGACAACGCGGTTGTTTCGACATGATACATTTACAAAAATAAGGAGTGCTATAAAATAATATTTTGCCATTTCGTTGTTTCTCAATTTGAATTATTAGCCCAATACAGACACCCTGTAAATCCTTGATGGAAGAAATATGACTTTGGATCATTACTTTCGATCCATGTTCAACCGGGTAACTTATGTTATTTTCTCCAGTTCTTCTTTCAAATCTCCCACTCGTTTTTTCAATTTAACCACATCTCTTTTTTTGCTTTGCGATAATCCATCAACTAATAATGCGAGGTGCTCAATTTCTGCAAGTTTGTTTCCCTTGGATCCTGCCTTTGACCATATTTTTCGATAAGAGACTAATGCCTCGTCCCATGCTTTTTCATCTGATGCTGATGACGGGGTTATGATGAGTTCGCAAAGTTGAATATTAGCAATCGCCAAAAGGCTCCAGTAGTCCATGTCTTCATTAGTTTTTGCAAATGCAGACCTGAGCTTTTTTAATTCGTCTAACGATTGAGCAGAAGAGAACACTTTGTATGAATCTTTACCGGCGATAATTTCCTGGCCCCAGCTTCGATCTCCAAATAACACGAGAATATTTTCCATTTCAAGCCAGTTACAAAGCGTGTATGCTTTATTGTTATTGTTTGGAGAATAGTGCGCTTTCATATAATAGTAAGCTGCCTGGCCGAGGGCTTTTGTCTTATGGGCCAATCCTGCGGTGAGAATTGATTTGCGCTTGTATCCGCTGCCAAGCAGGCTATATCGCTCAGAGGTGGGACTAATATCCAATAATATGGTGAGATCCTTTATCACAGCATCCATTTCTTTTAAAAGTTTTTTGGGATTGCCGCTACCCAGGAAATCACTCACACATTTCTTGGCACGCACATTGCAATATTTTTCCAAAGTTTTTACTGAAAAACTTGCTGCTTCCGAAGCCATAACTGATCTGAATTTTTCAATTGCTTTATTATACAAATACATGTCTGCATAAATAAATGCTTCCTTTTCGGTGATCCTGGGTGTACGTAATCCTGCATTGTCCACCGCATCAGCAATTGCTGCCAGCCTTGAAAGTACTTCCTTCTCATCATAATTGCCCATATCCATTTCATTACGAAGATTACCAAGGGCAATTTCTGCTTCCTCCGCAATTACATAAACGGGTGCGAACTTTTTAGTTTGTTGTTGCCTGTTATCAAATCTATAGAACGGATCGCCGTAACATTGATAGGCTCCCCATGTATTATTAGCAGTGTGGTATTTATCGTAGATATTCTTGCGGGCTTTTTGTACAGATTCACCAAATGTATCTCCATCAAACATACATGTGTAGAAGGTTTTAGTAAAATCCATGGCCGCTGCATCATCCACAGCCCAGCCTGCTACTACAACAACTTTTACACCATTTTCAATTAATTGCGTCCCTATGTTTGCGGCAAGCTTGTAACGGCTCCGATATAGTTCTTCGGCGGTTCCTTCCGTTTTACCGAGGAAACAACAGTTTACAAAAACAAGTTCTGGTGTCATGCTCATTTGAGCAATTTCCGCTGTAGTTAAAAATATTTCCTTGCCTATGACCATGCCAGAGGTTTCTGGTGCATCAGGAGTAAAATTACCATGACCTGCCAAGTGGATTATTTTGTAATCATCTGAGAAAAGGTTCTTAATAATTTCCGGAGCTGTACCTCTTAAAACTAACCGTGGGTCAAATTCATTCTCTTTAAGTGTGGCTGAAACCATTTCAGCTTCTTTGAATGCACCCGGAAGTTGTGTTACATATCCATCAAGAAAAGGATCGCCAATGACCAGTGCGGTATTTTTGGAAACAAAATTTATTTTTACCCTGTCATCCTGGGTAGCAAGCTGGCGAATCATGCCGGCGTTTACACATAGAGGTATGGAGTCAGGCACCCGGTCCTGCAGCAATTCCCATGGATAAGACGCGGTATTTTTATTAAGGATCCAGTTTAGATTACATTGCCTGGTAAGTTGTTCTTTGAAATCATTAGGAATAAGCAATTCGAATATGGTTCGCGCCAGTTCCGGTGACCACATATTATTTGATGCGATATCCTCAATTATTTTTTCTATAATTTTCGGGCTGCTGTATAATTTTCGTTGCTGTTCTTTTGCGGCCCCCGTCGAAGCGTTGAAGAGCAGGCAACGGGAATCCGGTGCAAGATGTTCGTTTTTTTCCAACTGGACTGTTATCCTGTTCCACCATCCTTCTGATGACTGTGATTGAATCCGCTTTTTCGAACCTAATAAGGTTCTCATTTTTTGAGTATCCTTTACAATTTTTAACGACGTATTTTCTTCCCTTTCAATTCTGCTTAGAGAATAAAAGCAACTTAGCGCAGCATCCTCAAACAATTCTATAAATTCAAGGTATTGGACTGTCCTGGAAAATTCAGGACGAATTTTTTTAATCTTAGTATTAGCATTTTGAATGCCCTGCATAATTGCCCTGATAGAATCTTCAATTGAAAGACCTCCATAACCACTGCCGATTATGAGAGAGGAAATCCCCACATTGCCTGAATTTGATTTTACATTATTTAAGGCAGCCTCATTTCTTTCAAGGTTCAACAAATATTTACTCACGCCCTGCTCTACTGTCAGGGTAAGCTGATATGCTGAGAAAGATCCGGATTCCCCAAGTCCTACAATAATTACCCCATTAAAATCGAGGTTATTATTAATGAAAATTTCGCTGCTTCCTATTTCTCCCGGATAAAGTGAAAGCTTTTTCATTTCAGAAAGAGCAAGGCCCATATTGTTATCAATTTCTTTTTCCGCGCTCACTATGCCATCGTTCGCAAAATGGCTGGCCAGCAAAGGATAAGAAGCATATTTGAGATCACCGTTGCTGATACTAACCCGCAGCGGCATTTCAGCTGTGGGTTGTTTCTTTACAGTTGTATCCAACCCTAATAATGTATTAATGATACCATCAGGAGTAAGATCAAAATCATGCTGATCAGGTGTTTTAAAGATCTTTTTTGTGCCTCTTATTTCAGGCCTTATCTTACTAAGGGAATTGGTAAAGCCTGAGGCGATGATATCAGTGATCCCTTTAAAAATCGATGGTTCATTTGCAAGAGATCCGTGAGAAACATTTACATAATAGACGGAATTATCTTCAATCATCTTTTTTGGAATTCCACTTTCCCATGTAACACTCTGATCGCCTTCAGCAGTACTTAAAAAAACCAATTCTTTTCCCGTATTGGTTTCCTCAATTGTATAACCGCAGGTTGTAGAAGTGTCTTTGCCGGCGATGTAGACAATATTTTTATAATCAATCTTGTCTGCTGATGCAATAATATTATCCCTGTACTTTTGAAATTCTTTCAGATCCGAAGATAAGGGTACAGGCCAGTCTCCCAAAGGTGCACTCATTTTTCCCCAGGTTGCGGGATCTGCAAAATCATTTTCTGCATCAACTGTAATAGGAAGCAAACTCAATAAGCCGGGCATTCTTGAAAACATATTTAGCAGCTCCTTTTTTGTATGAAAAATATCAATCTTGCTGAGTTTTTCAATAATTGAATCACGGCCCATAATTACAAAGGGGATTCTAAAAGATCCTCCTAACGGAGCACCAAGAAATAATAATTTAAATCCATCGGATTCGTTTAGTTTCTTCCAGGTATCGGGATAGTTAATAATAAAATC
>JBKJRY010000327.1:0-2966 GCA_046593045.1 Chitinophagaceae bacterium
GGCTACCACGATGGTCGGGGTCTTCGCTATGCACCCCCTCAGTATTACATACAATTGGGCGATTTCAAGGGGGCAATGACCTATTTCCGATGGTTTGAAAAAAACTTTCCTAACGATGGAGCTGCTGCCGGATTTCTGTTTGATTGGTCTATTGCTCTTTTCAAAACAGGGAAAATCAAAGAAGCGGAAAAGAAAGCGCTTGAAACGTTTATGGCAAACACTTATTGGATAGATGCTTTTTTGAAAAGACCGCTTCACACTATTGAAAATTTACCTTATGCGGATTGGCATAAACAACAAATCGAGCATCTCGCCTACTCTATGGATAAAGAGCCTTTTCAAGATTTTGCTGCTTGGTTGGGTGATTTTGTTGATTCCGAATGCTTTTCTACCGTTGCCAATGAGTATATTTCTATTGAAATTCAGTTGCTCACTGAGCCTGCCGGAGCGAGACGAAGTGCTTTGGTGGATAAAAAGTTTCATTTGTTGGATGATTATTATTAAAAATTTAAAACACCTAAATTATCATTGTTTAAAGAGATAATTACAATAAAACCAACGTTTTTATCTAATAATATCCCCAAACCTATCCTTCTTCAACCAAATGATATAGTGCGCATCTTTTAAAACTGGTATAAGCGATTCATCATCCAAACGATCAGGTAAATCTATGAGAATATAGTTATTGAGTTTTTTCAATTGTTCCGCATATTTGGGATAATCCTCAGTATCCATAGTCAGAACCTCGTAAGGTTTAGTATTGCTAAATCAGGATTCTTCGATAAGTCAAATTTACGTTGCTCATTGATCGATTTTTGAAAGTCCATATCAATGACCAATACTTGCTTTTTTTTTACAAGTGTGAGATAATTAGCCAACATAATACACAACGTTGACTTACCAACACCTCCTTTTTGATTTCCAAAAACAATATTCATAGATACAAAAATTTTTATTTTATGTAAAGTATTTACAGCGATTCTAAGTTACTTTTAACATATATAGAAAAGAAAGATTAAAAAAGGCGATAAATACATAGAAATTTGGGTAAAAAAGCCCAACTATGGTATCAGAATTAATCAACAAGCTACGCTTGAGTTTTTCAGAAATAAGGGACAAAAGAGAGACACCAGAATATAGTCTTACTGATATATTGACAAGTGGACTCGCTGTTTTTCATTTAAAAGACCCTTCGTTATTGTCTTTTATGAACCTTTTTCCGATACGGTCGGAAAATATGAAGTCAGTGTATGGCATAGAAAAAGTTCCGAGCGATACACTTTTACGGACTGTTTTAGATAATGTGAGCCCTGTTTCGCTGAATAAATGCTTTAAAATGTTATTGGATGAGCTGCGTCATCGGGGTATTTTAGCCCAATATGAGGTACTTCCGTCTTTGGCAAAACCATATATTGCTATTAGTTGCGATGGGACAGGCTACTTTTGTTCGGATGAAATAGAATGTCCAAGCTGTTTACAAAGAACTTTTAAAAACGGACAAGTTCAACAGTATCACCAATTTTTAGGTGCTTCGTTGGTGCATCCCCACCATAAATGCGTTTTTCCTATATCGGCAGAGGGCATTGTTAAGGGAGATGGTCAGACCAAAAATGATTGTGAACACAATGCTTTATCTCGTTTTTGTCCGACTATCAAGGCATTTTTTCCTGATAAACACCCCATTTTATTGCTTGATGCTTTGCATATTGATCGCAATACTATTCGGCGTATATTGGGCTGTCAAATGTCGTTTATTAGTGTGGTCAAAGAAAGTTATGTCAATGTCCAAGCACTGGCTTTAGAGCGTAACAATGCCTTAGAAACTAAAACATGGTATAAAGATACCACTAAAAATAAGCATATTCAGTGTCGCACTCACTGGGCTACGGGCTTAATGCTCAACGGAGCAAATCAAGATTTACTTGTCCAATATGTCCGCTATGAAGAAATTGACACCCGTACCAATAAAAGAGTCTATTACAATGAATGGATAACCGATTTACCTATTTCTGCCCTGTCTATTCAAGAATTTGTCGAATTAGCCCCTTGTCGTTGGAAAATTGAGAATGAAACTTTTAACACACTTAAAAATCAAAACTATAATTTTGAACATAATTATGGACATGGCAAAAAATCTTTATCCATTATTTTTGTCTTACTCATGCTATTAGCTTTTTTCATTGACCAATTGACGATATTTCTTGATGCCATGTTTCACAAAGCTCTCAATGTCGTTAAAACTATCAGAGACCTGAGACAAGCTATTTGGGTAATCTTTAATTTAGTCCCTTGTCACTCTTTCGAAACTATTTATCGAATCATTGCACGAGAGATTCATTTGAATATGAGTGAAATTTAATCAAAAATATCTTTTATTGTATATGTTAAAATTAACTTAGAATCGCTGCCTCTTGATGCGAAATTTTGCCTGCATGATTGAGAATTTCCTGATCATTAAGGGTCAAAAAAGCATGAAGTTTGGCAATCCATTCGCTCATGTGCATCGTCTTACGGTTAATCGCTTGGAGTTCAGCAAATTCCAAATATTGGGTGACAATGCGGTTGAGCTGATCAAGTTCTGCTTCATTAAGGTAATTTTTAGCAATGGTAACGTCTTGTTTTTTAAGGGTTTCGCCTGTCCAATTGGTTAAGCCCATATTAGGTTTGGCAGCAGTGTGGGCATGTATTGCCCAATGAAATTTATTTTGGATACTGGCGAAGAATTGTTGTGCTAAATCCGTTTGGCTGTCATAGTCCACGCTGGTTGAAAAAATATCGCAGATTTTTCGGTAAAACAGTTTTTCACTGCTGCGAATATCCCGAATGCGTTGCAAAAGTTCATCAAAATAACTGTTGCGGGCTTGTTTGAGACGTTCATCATCCAAGACAAAGCCTTTGATGATAAAATCCCGCAAACGTTGCGTTGCCCACCGACGAAAGTGCGTTCCCACATGCGATTTAACGCG
>JBKJRY010000035.1:0-5738 GCA_046593045.1 Chitinophagaceae bacterium
GCTCTTATTCCGTTTCCTAAAGATCTGACCAGAAACGAGGTGGGTCTCGATGGTCCTTTTGAATCAGGGAATTATAGTAGAACAGGATTTTACATAAAAAAATACTTAAACACAACCAGGTTAATTGTAGAACCAAATCAATCTGATCAGAATTATATTGATTTCAGGTATGCAGAGATATTACTTAATTATTCAGAGGCTGCGTTTGAAACAAACACTCATCTTCCTGAAGCCTTGGATGCCATTAACCAAATCAGGAACCGTGCCGGGATCAAATCATTAACCCAACCGGAATTGACTTTAGACCGGATAAGAAACGAGCGCAAAGTGGAACTGGCATTTGAAGATAAACGCTTCTGGGATATCAAGCGCTGGAGAATTGGAACTCAGCTATTTCAAAATTCTTACGTGCAAGGTTTATGGCCTTATTTAAAATACCAGAGTGATGGTTCCTATAAGGTGTTTTATGTAAGAAAGAGTGGCTATCCCATTGATGAAGGACAAACCAGGTTATTTACTGAGCGAGACTATTACAGCAATCTTAGCGGTTACATCAGTACTAATAACAATATTGTTCAAAATACAGGATGGTAATTAAAATGGTAATCTAAAAAAATAAAAATGAAAAATATATTATTTTTTCTATTGACTTTATTGATATTGAGTGGCTGTAAGGTTGACAATTATAATGAACCCAACTTAACAGTTTCGGGCAGAATTATTGATTCTCAAACCAACGCATTAGTAGAGTCAGGCGGCAGCAATGGTGGCACCATCGTAAAATTTTACCAGGGTAACTCAACGCAGGCGTTACTTTTTAAAACAATGTCAGATGGGACTTTTACAAACAGCAGGGTATTTGCAGGTAACTATAGATATGTAGCAGAAGGGCCATTTCAGATAATGACTGATACCCTTTCCATAGCTGTAACGGCAAATGCTCAAATTGATATCAAAGTGGTGCCAAATGTGAGACTAACAACGTCTGTGGTTAGCAAATCAGGAACTGAGGCGGTTATAAAAGTTACCTATGAAAAGGTGCCTGTTAGTCAAACCCTGACTAAGCTTGGATTAGTTTGGAGTAATGTTATTGAACCCAATATATTCACCTTTACCGGCGGCAATATTATTACGAAGGATGTTCAGTCTATGAATCTGACATCGGGGGATCAGGAATTTACTATAACAGGTTTAAAAGCAGGTACAAAATATTTTGTAAGGGCGACATCCGCTACAAATGCTCCAGGTAATTATTATAATTACAGTACCCAAATTGAAGTACAGGATTAGTCTTGTGATTTTGAATTTATGGAAAGCATTATATGCGAAAATTTAGAATTGTATTATACTCCTTCTTTAAGTCGAATACAGATTAAACGATTCAATATTTTAATCCAGTAAAAATTTATAAAATCACACTTCCAAATGAAAAAAAAATTTTCCTCTTTGTTCCCGAGTTATTCTTTTTGGGTTATCACTTGTTTTGCCGGTCTGGTAATAAGTTGTAATAATAATAAACCGGCTTCTCTTTTTAGTAAATCAGCGGAGGATGCATTAACTACTTTTACGATAGAGCCAGGTTTTAAAGTTGAGTTAGTAGCCAGCGAGCCTTTGATAAGTGACCCTGTTGACATGATGATAGATGAGTATGGCAGAATGTATGTGGTAGAAATGCCGGGTATGCCCTTGAATAAGTCAGGTAAAGGAAAAGTAAAGTTGCTTACTGACACGGATGGCGATGGGAAAATGGATAAGAGTATTGTATTTGCTGATTCGCTGATCCTTCCTACAGGAGTAATGCGTTGGAAAAAAGGAGTAATAATTACAGACCCTCCGAATGTGTATTACATGGAAGATATTAATGGGGATGGTAAAGCAGACATAAAAAAAACTATGCTTACGGGTTTTGATACTTCCAACGTGGAAGCTAACGTGAATAACCCAATGTATGGATTAGACAACTGGATTTACCTCGCAGTTTTGCCGGTAGGAAAAAGTAATGGAATTCATTTTGCCGGTGATACCAGTATTAAATTACCTGAGAGTTCTGTAAGGTTTCGTCCCGACCAGCATAAGCTCGAAGCATTGTCGGGCAAAACACAGTTCGGGCAAACATTTGACGAATGGGGTAATCACCTGATGGTAAATAACAGCAATCATATCTTTCAGGAAGTAGTGGCAGCCCGCTATCTCGAACGCAATCCTGACCTGGTTGTTTCAAATGCGACTCAAACACTTGCTGATCATTCAGAAGTTTTTTCCACAACTAAAAACCCTGAATACCAGATGCTAACCAATATTGGAGTTTTTACATCTGCATGTGGCCTTACTGCTTATTTAGGCGGGGCTTTCCCGGATAAATATAATAGCGATGTGACCTTTGTAGCAGAACCTGTTAGTAACCTGATTCATGTGGATCACCTGCAGCCGGATGGAGTTACGTTTATGGCGAACAGTATGCTTGACCATAAGGATTTTCTCACTTCAACCGATCCTTATTGCCGGATGGTAAATATGTACATAGGGCCTGACGGTGCTATGTATGTGGTTGATTTTTACCGCCAGGTAATAGAAGGTCCCGAGTTTATGTCGGAAGATGTTTTGAGGAAAGTTGATTTATATAATGGGACGGGTAAGGGGCGCATTTATCGTATCAGCGCATCTGACGCAGCACCACCTAAATGGACAAATGGCTTAAAGCTGGGGGATGCTCGAGATGAAGAGTTGGTTAATAACTTGGAAGATAAAAATATATGGTGGAGACTTAACTCCCAAAGACTGCTGGTGGATAGGAATTCTGACAAAGCATTGCCTTTATTAGTCAAAATGGCTCAGAATTCTAAGTCATCTATGGGCAAGCTTCATGCCCTGTTGACACTAGAGGGCATGAAGAAACTTACATCCGATTTAATCATAAACGCTTTAAAAGATCCCTTAGCCGGTATAAGGGAAAACGCTATTAAACTGGCGGAGATTCATCTGGACAAAGACCCAAATCTCATATCTGCTTTACTTACTTTACAGGATGATGCTGATGCAAAGGTGAGGTTTCAATTATTATGTACATTGGGCTTTATAAATAAACCCGAGGTAAATGAAGCCAGGCAACACCTACTCTTTAAAGACCTTAATGACAAATGGGTACAAATAGCTGCATTAAGTGCCACTTCTTCACAATCAGTTGGTTTGTTAAACGCAGTACTTTCTAAATACGATTCATCTGTTTCAGCCTATGGATCTTTAATTCAATTACTAAGCAGTATTATCGGAAAAAGTCAGAACACAACTGTCATAGAACGGTTTCTTCAAAAAGCCATCAGTGCCGGGCAGGCGCCTCTGATTGAAGGAATAGCCGAGGGGTTAGGAAACAGGCAAACTATACCGCCTGACATAGGCGCTGAGCAAAACTTATTGATAGGCGCCAGTTTAGAAAATGCCTCTAATGCAGTGAGACAAGGAGCCTTGCATGTTTTGCAAATCATTGGGCTTCCGGAAGATGCCCAAACAAAAGCAGCAATGTCAAATGCTCTTCAGATAGCAGAAAATGAAAGTCTGTCTGCCGAGGTAAGGGTATCGTCTATAGATTTTATGGCGCTTAGAAATCCTGCACCATATTCCTCTAATCTCAAACAATTGATTAAGCCTAAGAACCCGTTACCGGTTCAGTTATCTGCTTTAAAAACCTTAGGAGTGATCCCAGGTGAGGAAATAAGCAGCTATTTATTGCAACAATGGACTTCATTGTCGCCTTACTCGCGCAATGAAGCAATTAATACTTTCATAGGGAGTGCGTCGAGAGTTAAATTGTTGCTTGATGCTCTTGAATCAGGGGTCGTCAAGCGCGCTGAAATCAGTTGGCCGCAAAGTGTGCGTTTGAGGTCAGGAGGAGAATACATGGATAGATCAAGAACTTTATTGACAAGACAAGATGAGAAACGTAAGGATGTGATTGAACAATATCAGCCTGCTCTTGCACTGAAGGGCAATAAAGAAAAAGGTATGTCGGTGTACAAAATAAATTGCGCCATGTGTCACCAAGTGCGGGGCAAGTTGGGAAGGGCTTTTGGCCCTGATCTGGGAACTGTGCATGCCTGGGCTTCAGCAGACATTATGACTAATATCCTGGATCCTAACAAATCAATTGCCCATGGATACGATATGTGGAGTATAAAATTAAATAATGGCAAGACTCTTCAGGGAATTATTTCTACTGAAACTCCTACTGCTATTACAATCAGTAATACAGAAGGAGAGGTTACTAATATTGCGCGCCAGGATATTTCCTCATTAACGGCATTGGGCATGTCAGCGATGCCTATTGATCTGGAAAAGAAAATTGATAAACAACAAATGGCTGATCTGCTTGCTCTTCTGCGGCAGGAAAATTAGGAGATTGTCTTTGACGCTCACGATTAGTTGGTGATAATTTACTTATGTAGCTTTAAAATAGCAGCATGTGGGGCCAATACGATACACTTTATTTGTCTCAAAAAACATCAATTGAATAATGAGTATTAAAAATTCTATATCAAGATTATTATTGGCATTGCTCTTAACTGTGACCCTATCCGGATTACTGTATGCAGCTCGTGATTATGGAGGTCATTATTCAAGGGAACGAATTGCCAATCATAGAAATAATTGCCCTAAATATGATTGGGCTGAACAATAATTAAATGCAGCCGTAGCAAAAGCAAAAATGTGGCTCGCTAAAAGTGATGAAAAATTATGGAAGCTGGTTCCCGGTCAGGATTTGCCAAGGACCATTGATGTAACTTATGATAAGTTTATAGCTAATAAAATTGAGTTTACTCAAAAATTTCCTGATAAAGAAAGTTGTTACATATATCCTGAGAAAATAAAGTTGGGGAAAGGTTTCGGATGCAGGAGATACGGGCATGAGCAATATTATAAAGGCAAGCATGGTTTTCCAAGACGGTGTAAAAGCTGTGCATATGAAGAAAGTGTAACTGCCAGCAAATAAGACTTCGTCGGGCACGCAGTGCCTCCGCTGAAGTCGATATTGTAGGGGACCGCCCGATCGCCAAGAACTATTGGGTGTGAGTTGCAAAAAAGTGTGACTCGTCCTAAAATAACAAAACGAGCGAAACACGTTGAATAAAATTGCCAACTTATACTGAAAGTGTTATTATTTTTCCCTTGCATCAATCTGTTAGCCTGTGTATAATGTGTGTCATAGTAAAGGTGAAGTTGTCATAAATCATTTCAAACGTTGTAGTAGTTTATTTCAAACGTTGTAGGTGTGATTTATTCGCTGCATCTTCCTGGTATTGAATTTTTAACTATATAATATGATAGATTTGTTAAGAGGTTGTTGACTTAATTTGAAATGGGGTTTAAGAGAAATGGCCGGGGGATGATCTTATTAAATTCGAATACTGGTGAATCTTATCATCATAAGATTGGCAGCCTGACATTAGAATGCTGTGTAATCTGCTGCCAGAAATTTCCTGAATCGTTTATGTAAAGCATTAGAAATTATTTTGAAGAATGAAAATGGAATATCTTCAGTTATATGTAGTGGGCAGGTAATTTTATAAAAATATAGTTGCTTCTAAAACTGAAAGAATAAATGAAATAATTCTCTATCCTTAATGTTACGCTGAATAGCTCGATTAAGTTTTCTGTATGATAAAATAGTGCTGATAATTCCTAATTTAAATAATTTAAATAGTGGAAGAAAAAGATAATTCAAGACGTGAGTTTTTAAAAAAAAG
>JBKJRY010000396.1:0-22462 GCA_046593045.1 Chitinophagaceae bacterium
TTTTAAAATAAAAATGAAGATTTTCAATATCTCCATTTATTAAATTATTTAGAATAAAAATATCACTCCTCTTCTACCCTTCCACCACAAATAAATCTTTTTGCATAATACCTGTCATCAAGGCTGCTTATGGTAACACCCTGGCTGGATGATGCATGAACAAAGTAATTATTTTCAAGATAAAGGCCTACATGAGAAACGCCTCCATGTGTATTGAAGAAAACAAGATCTCCTTCTTTTAATTCGTCTTTCTTTAAATGTTCAGTCGCTTTGTATTGCTCACGCGCGGTTCTTGGAACAGCAAACCCATACACTGCCATTAAAAGGCTTCCCGTTAACGCGCTGCAATCTATACCACGTTTTGTTGTGCCTCCCATACGGTAACGGATGCCAAACCAATCTTCAATAAATCCAAGGAGGGAAATATTTTTTAATGATTCAACATCAACATCGAGAAGCATTGCATACTTAAATTGAAGCCCTGAAAATTTTTCAATAGATGATGCTGAAATATTTTCATCCGCCTCACTTTTCTCAGCAATTACGACAGGCGCGGCTATTGATTTTAAACTTTTAGTCCCACCGCTTTCGGTATTTTGTAAAATGCCATCGGGAGTAAATGAAATACCTTCAATAAAATCAGGAGAATTAATTTCAGAAGTTATACTGATATTATTCACGCTCGTTTGAGCAGTGGATTGTGACACAGTGCCTGCACATAACAGCAGGAAATACATCGCTGTGAGTTTCTTCATATTGACCTTGATTATAAATACATTAATAAATCACTAAGTAATTGCAACTTTGATTTCGAAATATTCAACAACAAAAGATGCTAAGTAGATTTAATACAAACGATAATGTTTACAATTTATTTTATCAGGTTCGGTGAAGATAGGGATCACATGGTAGAAATACAAACAAAATTACCTGTTTGATCTTTGCGGTGGTTAGGTGATTCAATACCCGATGTTTGATATACAAAGTATGATGGCAAAAAGTCATTTCCCGTCTTGTTTTTTTTATTACAAGTATACCATTTCATATGTGATTCCACATTGTACATTTCAAATCGTAACTCGTACATAGATATTAACTTATTGTGGAAAACCGGCACCTATCCTCTCCTCTCTTTTTACGATATTTGCAGAACAGATTCTATCCCGCTAATGAAGTTTTCTCACCTCCACGTTCACACACAATTTTCGCTACTCGACGGAGCTGCATCCATCAAGGCGCTGTATGATAAAGCAATTGCAGATGGTATGCCAGCCATTGCCATTTCTGATCATGGAAATATGTTTGGTGTTTTTGAATTCGTTAAGCATGCGCATTCATTAAAAAATGCTGATGGCACGCTAAAGGTTAAACCTATTGTAGGGTGCGAATTTTATATAACTGAGAACCGGTTACAAAAACAATTTACCAAAGAACAAAAAGATCCCCGGCATCACCAGATACTGCTTGCTAAAAATGACATGGGGTATAAAAATCTTGTGAAACTCACTTCACTTGGATACATTGAAGGAATGTATTCCAAGTACCCGAGAATAGACAAAGAGCTCATCCATAAACATCACGAAGGCTTAATTGCGACGACATGTTGCCTTGGCGCATTGGTTCCGCAACTGATATTAAAAAAAGGTGAAGCTGAGGCCGAGAATGAATTTAAATGGTGGCTGAATATTTTTCAAAAAGACTATTATGTAGAACTGCAAAGGCATGGCATTCCGGACCAGGAAAAAGTGAATAAAGTGCTCTTGAAATTTGCTAAAAAATATAATGTAAATGTTATCGCTAGTAATGATTCACATTATGTAGATGAAAAGGATTTTAATGCACATGATATTTTACTGTGCATTAATACAGGCGAGAAACAGGCAACTCCAGCTCTTCGTGAATTTACTGACGATGATATAGCAGTTAAGAACAAACGCTTTGCTTTCCCTAACAACCAGTTCTATCTAAAGAACACATCAGAAATGCAAAAAGCATTTGATGATCTTCCACAAGCATTGGATAACACCAATGAGATCATTGATAAAATAGATGTACTCGATCTGAAAAGAGATATTTTTTTACCGCATTTTAAGGTGCCAAAAGAATTTGAAACACAGGAAGCCTACCTGGAGCATCTTACCTGGACGGGCGCTAAAAAAAGATATGCTGGAATAACCCCGGAAATAGAAGAACGCATCAATTTCGAATTATTCACGATTAAAACAATGGGCTTTGCAGGTTACTTCTTAATAGTGAGTGACTTTATAATTGAAGGCAAAAAATTGGGGGTTTTCGTAGGTCCCGGACGTGGATCTGCTGCTGGTTCCGTTGTGGCTTATTGCATCGGTATCACTAATGTTGATCCTATTAAATACAATTTGCTTTTTGAAAGATTTTTAAATCCTGATAGAAAATCAATGCCGGATATCGATACTGATTTTGATGATGAAGGAAGGCAGAAGGTGTTGAATTATGTTGTAGAAAAGTATGGTAAAAACCAGGTAGCTCAAATCATTACTTATGGTACGATGGCTGCAAAAATGAGCATCAAGGATGTGGCGCGGGTGATGGACCTTCCACTCCCGGAGAGTAATGCTTTGGCGAAACTAATCCCTGACAGGCCGGGAACATCTCTACGCAAAGTTTTGAAGGCGCCACTTACAGGTCCAAAATCATTAACCGAAGAAGGGGTGGGCGGCGATGATATTGAAAATATAAAAAAACTGCGTGACATATATAATGGAAGTGATATCAGAAGCCAGGTATTACATGAAGCGGAAATTCTCGAAGGCTCAGTAAGGAATACGGGCATACATGCTTCAGCAATCATTATCGCTCCGCAGGATCTTATGGAATTAATTCCTGTAGCATCTTCAAAAGATTCAGAATTATGGCTTACACAAATCGACGGAAATAATATTGAAAGTGCAGGTGTGTTAAAGATGGATTTTTTGGGTTTAAAAACACTAAGCATTCTGAAAACCGCATTGCATTTAATTAAACAAAATCACGAAGTTGAAATAGACCTTGATGCACTTCCCCTTGATGACGAGGAAACTTATAAGCTCTACCAACGTGCGGACACCAATGGTACTTTCCAGTTTGAAAGTGGTGGGATGCAAAAGCATTTAAGGGACCTGAAGCCGGATAAATTTGATGATCTCATTGCAATGAACGCCCTGTTCAGGCCTGGTCCAATGGCGTATATTCCGGACTATATTGAAAGAAAACATGCACGGCAGGAGATACACTATGACCTTCCTGAAATGGAAGAAATTTTAAAAGATACCTATGGTATCACTGTGTACCAGGAACAAGTGATGTTGCTGTCTCAGAAAATAGCAGGCTTTAGTAAAGGCGATGCCGATGTGCTCCGAAAGGCAATGGGTAAAAAGCAAAGGGCCGTACTTGATAAAATGAAAGAGCAATTTATTGAGGGAGCCAAACAGAAAAATCATCCCGTTAATAAATTAGAAAAAATATGGACGGATTGGGAATCCTTTGCCCAATACGCTTTCAATAAATCTCACTCTACATGCTATGCTTTGGTGGCTTACCAGACTGCGTATTTAAAAGCACATTATCCAAGTGAGTATATGGCTGCTGTGCTTAATCATTCCGGTGCAATTGAAAAGATCACTTTCTTTATGGAAGAATGTAAAAGAATGGGATTGACGGTTCTTGGGCCAGACATAAATGAATCTCAAAAAGGGTTTGCCGTAAATAAAAAAGGAGAAATACGATTTGGCTTCAGTGGTATGAAAGGAGTGGGCGATGCCGCACTTGATGCCATTATTGAAGAAAGAGATAAGAATGGACCCTACAAGTCAATATATGACCTTATAAAAAGAGTTAATCAAAGATCTGTAAACAAAAAGTCACTGGAAAGTCTTGCATACGCTGGTACATTTGATTGCTTTAAAGAATACCACAGGGCACAATATTTTTTCACGACACCAGGTGAAAATATTAATGGACTTGAAAAGATTATCAGATTTGGTAATCAATACCAGGCTCAGCTTACCAGTAGCTCCAATACGCTTTTTGGAGATCTCAAAATGGCGGAAGTTGCACCTCCCGCTTTAGCGTCATGCGAACCATGGCCATTGATTCAATTATTAGATTTTGAAAAAGATGTCATTGGCATTTTTATGAGCGGACATCCTTTGGATAATTTTTCGTTCCAGATAAAATACTACGGTCTTAATACTATTGCGGAATTTAATGGATTCAAAGAAGCGGTAAGTCTTCATTCAAATCCAGGTCGTCCGTTTCGCATTGGAGGTCTTATTACCGAAGCGCAACACAGAGTTTCGCAATATGGTAATAAATACGGTGTGTTCTCTGTTGAGGATTACACGTCAAAAACTGAACTTAGAGTTTGGAAAGATGATTACGTAAGGCTCAGTAACTACCTGGAACCTGGAATGGTTATATTTTTAACGGGATGTTTCAGGCAACGATTTAAAACCTCGGAATATGAGTTCCAGGTTTCGAATATCGCCCTTCTAGAGTCTTTGATGAAAGCAAACACAAAAAAACTGCAAATCGAAGTTCATCCCAAATATATTACACAAGGTTTAATCGGGTTTATTGAGGAAAATGTGCAACAGTTTCCGGGAAATACCTCATTAAAGTTTTGCATAAGCGACCCGAAGTCTAAAATGAAGGTAGGTATGTACTCCCTGGAAAAGGGTTTCGAAATGAATGACGAAATGGCTAAATACCTGCAACAAAAGCCTGAATTGGACGTTATGGTGGAATTAACATAGTGTGGATATGTCAAATCATCATAGTATTAATATTGGATGTAATTTTGCTATTTAAGCTATAGAAAAATAATAATAAATTAATATTCAAATTATGGCAACAGAATACACAGATGCAAATTTTAAAGAAAAAGTTCTTGATTCAGAGAAGCTTACGATGATTGATTTTTGGGCAGAATGGTGCGGCCCGTGTCGTGCAATAGGGCCTGTAGTTGAAGAACTTTCAAAAGAATACGACGGCTCTGTAAATATCGGTAAGGTAAACGTGGATCAGAATCCACAGCTAAGTATCAATTATGGCATCACCAGCATACCCGCAATTCTTTTTGTAAAGGATGGCAAGGTAGTTGATAAATTAGTTGGAGCACAGCCGAAATCTAATTTTGTAAAAAAGATTGAAGCATTAAAGTAATTTTTCGTTCTATTTAAACTATCCCCGGCTTCCAAAGAGCTGGGGTTTTTTATGCATACATTCAAGTTATTCATTATTTAATACTGGTGAGGGGTGAATTTCCGCAATGGCATTGCGGTCATGTTTGTATTTAAAAACAATTGGAAAAATTATTCCCAAAGCCAGGGCATAGCCGGCAAAAGTAAACCAGGTACTTCTCCAGTCAGTCACCCCGTTTGACGTAAAATGATCCACTACCATTCCGCTGAAAAGCCCGCCGAAGTAAGCGCCTACTCCGTTTGTCATTACCATAAATAATCCTTGGGCGCTGGCCCTTATTTTTACATCTGCCTCTTTTTCTACAAACAAGGAACCAGATATATTGAAGAAATCGAAAGCCATTCCATAAATAATCATTGATAACATCAATAACCATAGGCCGGCCCCAGGGTTTCCAATACCAAACAAGCCAAATCGAAAAAACCACGCAAAGATGCTTATCAGCATAACAGTCTTAATACCAAATCTTCGTAGAAAAAAGGGAATAGCCAGGATAAATAGGGTTTCGGATATCTGCGATATTGAGATAAGGATGTTTGAATGTTTCACCCCAAACGTTTCTTTGTAAGCATCGATTTTTCCGAAGTCATCTAAAAAAGGTTTTCCAAAAGCATTTGTAATTTGCAATGCCGCTCCCAACAACATTGCGAAGAGAAAAAATATGATCATTTTTTTTCTCTTAAAAAGAACAAATGCATCCAGGCCAAAGGAGGAAGCCCATGAAGCTCCCCTGGATGTTTTAGCCGGCTCGCAGGCAGGCATTGTAAAACTGTATAATGCCAGACAGACAGCGGATGCCCCACTTACGAGAAACTGCTGCCTAGTTAACGTCCACCCAAATAGGTCAACCACCCAAACCGCAACAATAAAGCCCACGGTGCCCCAAACTCTTATTGGAGGGAAAACTTTTACGATGTCAAAACTATTTTTCTCTAAGGTAATATATGAAACGGTATTATTTAAAGCGATTGTCGGCATGAAAAACATTGCATTAAATAACATTACCCAATACATCAAAGAAGGGGTATCCACTTTCGAAGCCCAGAATAATAATCCCGCTCCTATTAAATGACAGATGCCTAACAGTCTTTCAGCATTAATCCACCTGTCTGCTATAATACCCATAAAAGCCGGCATAAAAAGAGAAGCAATGCCCATAGTGCCATATGTCAGCCCAATCTGGGATCCGGTTGCATGCAATTC
This sequence comes from Chitinophagaceae bacterium, assembly GCA_046593045.1. GTDB lineage: Bacteria > Bacteroidota > Bacteroidia > Chitinophagales > Chitinophagaceae > Ginsengibacter. The sequence goes on from JBKJRY010000396.1 coordinate 6,424, forward strand.
ACTGAACATATAGCCACCTAAAGAAATCAGCCACGAGCCCCACACAAAAAATTCCAGGAAATTCATTACTATAAGGCGAAACCTGATATTCATTTTTTCTTTTGGAATTTATGTTGAGTCAGCTATTGAAAGTTCAAGATAGAATTAAATTCCTGATTATTGGAAACACAATAAAGGAGTGGTCCACTTACACTTTTTCTAAATATGATTACAGTATTTATCGTAATATTTTTAAACGCGGAAAAATAAAATAATAAAAATCAAGTTTGATTATAGAAATACAGTTGCGACTTTTTATCTATCCAAATTATTTCACCACAATATATAAACCTCCACAATTTTGATAATTTATATAAACCACACCTGGTTAGTTTCGGACAAATTTGAAAGTATGCCAGATTTGCTAAAATCATGATCAGGTAACATTTAGAATGAAAAAAAATCATACTTTTAGCACTTGATCATTCCTTATCCGTCTCCATGAAAATTAATTCTAACCTCAAATAAACTTCATTGAAAAAAATTGCTTTACTTGCTTCCCGTAGCACTTTTGTTTTAATATTCTGCTTACTTTTTAATGTAAGGCTTTATTCACAAATTGTTCAAGCTGAGAAATTTAACTTCACAGAGATAGCAAATATTGACGTATCACAACTTCACCAAAGAAACATTGAGAAAGAAATTGATGGTGGATGGAAGCCGTTTCATGATATGCCGCTGCCTCCCAATGCTAAAATAATGCGGCAGAACAATATAGCTCCAGTTACTCCTGCAACCATTGAAGTTGCATCACCTCCTCCTCTTCAAAATTTTTTAGGTCACATTGATCCCATGCAAACTATTCCTCCTGACGCGCATGGAACCGTGGGTATTAACCATGTGGTTACCGCAACAAATGATTTCGTGATTGTTCATGCAAAAAACGGCGGCGCTGTTATCAGCCAGATGACTTTTGCTACATTCTTTAATAGTCCTACTGTTTCGGATCCTTATATGCAGTTTGATCCCTATCTCAACCGGTATTGGGTAAGTGGAATCTCATCGGATAATACCAACCAGGTATTTATCGCGGTTTCACAGACAGGAGATCCTGCCGGCAATTGGTTTAGATACAGCTTTACTCCTACTTCGGTTGACGGTCCACTTTTGCTGGATCACCCCTATCTTGGATTGGATAACCGCTTATTAGTGGTTGGCGGCCGTAAATTTCCCGGTGCAACATCTTTTTCAGGGACTATTTTATTTGCATTCGATAAAGCTAACCTGGCTGCCGGTAATCCAATCCTTTTCGGAACGAATGCCCAGACAATTGAAAAAACACCAACGGATGGTGATGCCCCCTGCCCCGTTACAGCATACGGCCTTTCAGCCATACCTGCTTCTACATTTTATATTATGCAAAACTGGAGCGGAAGCGCATCATCAATCAGGCTGTCGACACTTACCGGTAACATCCCAACGCTTGCCTGGAATACCGCTTCTGCAGTATTTCCAACAGGCGGATCTGCCTGGGCGGACGGAGGGCTTGGTAATCTTGCACCACAGTTGGGTGAAACGAGGAAGATAGCTGTAAATGATGCAAGGATTAGTTCCGCAATTATGATCAATGGGCAAATATGGTGTGCTCATCATATTGGATTACCTGCCAATGGATTTAATCATACAGCAGTTCAATGGTGGGAACTATCAACTTCAGGAGATGTTTTACAAAGAGGACGAATAGACGATCCTGAAGGGCTGGTCTCCAGGTATTTTCCAACGATTGCGGTAAACCCCGCCGAAGATGTCCTTATTGGTTATACGGTCTCTTCACCAACCACAAGGATAAATGCCGCGTATAGTACACGATCGGCTACCACTGCCTTAAATAAAACTGATGATGAATACATATATAAGGGAGGTGTTAGTGCCTATTGGAAAGATTTTGGAAGTGGAAGAGCACGGTGGGGTGATTACAGCCATTCGTCATTAGACCCGGTAACCGGTAATTTATGGACAATCCAGGAATATGCAGATCAAAGAACAGGATCTGATGATAATCAATCGAAATATGGCGTTTGGTGGGCCGAAGTCTCTTTTTTAACTTTCGTTAATGATGCTGCATTAGCCACCATTATTGAACCTAATAATGCCGCACCATACTGTGATCTGCCGATAATCCCCAAAGTAACCATAACTAATGTGGGCCAGGCCAGGTTGACTTCAGTATCAGTGGGCCTTATTTTAGATGGAGTAGATGTGGGTACAAATTCATTTTCCAATTTATCATTGAATCTTTTAGAAACACAAAATTTAAACTTAAATATACCGTTAAACCCTTCTCCAGGTATTCATACCTTAAAGGTGTACACCTTTAACCCTAATGCCTCAACGGATCAAAGGACCTCGAATGATACTGCCTCAATAACATTTAAAGTGATGGGGCAATTAATCCTTCCCACGCTCGAAGGATTTGAATCCTCCACTTTTCCGCCACCTGGTGGATGGAGCCTGGTAAATCCTGACGGGGGTGTTACATGGACACGAACCACAGCAACAAAAAAAACGGGGCAGGCATCGATAACATATAATGCATTTAACTATGAGACAAGGGGGCAGGCAGATATACTTACATCTCCGAAAATTGATATTCTTGGGGCAGACTCTATCAAGATTAATTTTGATGTTGCCTATGGACAATATTCAGCTGCAGAAACAGATTCATTGCAGATAATATATTCTACCGATTGTGGTGTTACCTGGCTGCCAACTACATATAATAGAGGTGGGAAGGGGCTTTCAACAATCGATACTTTTGTTCCGTCATCATTCAGTCCAACTTCAACTCAATGGCGTAGTGAAAAACTAAGTATTCCAACTTGCGGAATTTCTGCTGATTATATAATGTTAGGCATCAAGGCAGTTAATGATTATGGTAATAATATTTATGTAGACAATTTTTTTGTTTCCAAAGTAAACACAAAGCCAAATAATGTATCAGTGATTTCAATAAATAAGCCATTTGGAACAATCTGCACTCCGGATTTTATCCCTAAGGTAACTATAGCGAATTACGGTTCCGACACACTGAACTCTTTAAAGATAAATTACCAGGTAGATAATGGACCTATCGGCACTTATAATTTTACGGGCACGTTACCAAGATGCTCAACCCAGGTCGTTACATTAAACCAGGTTACTTCTGCGCCAGGGACACACGTACTTACTATTTATAGTACTGAACCTAACGGAGTACCTGATGAATATACTTTTAATGATACTGCAAGAAAAACGGTAATTATTTCGCCAACTTTAGATGCACCTGTTACTGAAGGTTTTGAAACAACTACTTTTCCACCAACCAACTGGAATGTATTGAATCCTGACGGATCGTTGACCTGGGAAAGAACAACTGCTGCTGCAAAAACAGGAATTGGATCAATGGTTATTAGAAATTATGATTATCCTGCTTCAAACACGACAGATAAATTTGCTTCACCGGTAGTCACCTTTAACTCTTCTGTAGATTCCTTCTTTGTTTCGTTCGATTATACATATGCACAGGGAGCCCAATATCCGGGCAGCACTATTTTTCCTCTTGATACGCTTGAGATTCAGATAACTCAGGATTGTGGACAGGCTTTTACCACAATATGGAAAAAATGGGGCGCCGATCTGCAAACCATAGGCGATCCTAATTTTGCAAATCCATTGGCCTTTACTCCTAATAATAACCAATGGAAAAATGTAAACATATACCTTAGTCCTTTTATAGGAGATCAGAATTTCCAGGTTTATTTTGTGGCAAAGAGCAACCGTCAAAATAACCTTTACATTGATAACATAAATATTTATACCAAAACATTACCGCAACGGCTTAAAAGACAGGGTTACCTCATTTACCCAAGTCCATTTACCAGTTCATTTATTATACGCAACTACGAAGTGCCTGCCACTCTCCAGCGGGTAGGTATTTATAATTCTGTTGGCCAGTTGGTATGGGTGAAACAACTGAATGGAACTGGTATTACGGAAATGACCGTTGACTTCAGTAGGTATCCTGCCGGCATTTATATCGTGAAGTTGATGTATACTGATAAAACAATTGTGGAAAGAATCGTTAAGCAATAAATTTCCTAATCCCCTAGCGGGAAACAAAATCGATTCACAAAAAGGAATTTGGGATAGGCATCTTTGATTAACTTTGCTACATGATTAATCCAACCAATGCAGAGGAGCTTTTAGAAGTAGTAAGTTCCCTGTATGATGGCAAAAATTTCCTCGACATCACCAACAAAATAATAAATGATGAAAGAATAACCGATGAAGATGGAATGCTGCTATTTGAAAAAGCCAGCCTGGGACTTGCAGCCACCTTTGCCAATTTTATAAGAGAAAAAAAGCACGGGGATAAAACCTATTTCAACAGGAATTTTCATATTGAGCCAACAAACGTGTGTGTTTTCTCATGCAAATTTTGTTCTTACTCCAGGCTCTATGCACATCGTGACGAAGGCTGGGTTCTTAGCCATGATCAAATGCTTGATATCGTAAAAAGCTATGATAGCAAACCAGTAACTGAGGTCCATATTGTAGGTGGTGTTCATCCCAAAATGGACCTGGATTTTTTCTGCAATTTAATTGCTGACATAAAAGCTCACAGGCCTGATCTCCATATAAAAGGATTTACAGCTGTAGAACTGGATTATATGTTTAGAAAATCAAAGCTTACTATCGAAGAAGGCATGTTGAAACTAAAAAATGCCGGCCTGCAATCTTTACCTGGTGGCGGCGCAGAGATCTTTGATGAAGAAGTACGGCAACAAATTAGCGCGGATAAGGTTGATGCGAAAGGCTGGCTTAAGATACATGAAGAAGCCCACAAACTGGGGATGCATACAAATGCTACTATGCTGTATGGTCATATCGAAAACTATGCCCATCGCATTGATCACATGCGCAGATTACGCAATCTGCAGGATAAAACAAATGGCTTTAATACTTTCATACCGCTTAAATTCCGCAACCAAAATAATGATATGAGCAATGTTCCTGAATCGTCCATTGTTGAAGACATGAAGATGTATGCAGTCGCCAGGATATACATGGATAATTTCCCACACCTGAAAGCTTACTGGCCCATGTTGGGAAGGCAAAATGCACAGCTCTCCCTCTCGTTTGGCGTAAACGATATTGACGGCACCATTGATGATTCAACTAAAATTTATTCGATGGCCGGGAGCGAAGAACAAAATCCAACCATGAGCACTCAGGAATTGGTTACACTCATTAAGCAGGCGAAAAGAGTTCCTGTAGAGAGAGATACTTTGTATAATGTGGTGAAAGATTATTCCTTGCCACAAGAGAAAGAGTTTGATGTCACGTTAAATTAGTCAAAGTCAAAATCAATATGAACTAGATGTTGATTAGTTATTTTTTGAAATCCATCGCCCACTCGAAGTTCGTTAAAAAAAAGAGAAATGTCCAAGCACTGCCTGAAGTTTTGAAGCTCAGTGCAATTTTCTAATAAACCCTTTCTCAGAATAATGTTTGTAAAATCTATTCTAAGTTAGTTATGCCGGGAAACCCAAATTGAAAAATGGAATTAACAGCAAATACCACCGTTGATGTAGATAGACTCTATAAGCTGGCCTTTGGACTTGCAGTTTTTACAATCATTTATAATATTGCAGAAGGACTTATTGCTACATACTTTGGTTACGAAGATGGAAGCCTTTCTTTGTTTGGCTTTGGTGCGGATAGTTTTATAGAAGTAATATCGGGCATTGGTATAGCGCATATGGTGTTGCGCATTCAACAAAACGATAAAAGTAAGCGGGATACCTTCGAACGAACTGCTTTAAAAATTACTGGTTTTTCTTTTTATGTATTGGTTGTCGGGCTTGTGATCACAAGTATTTATAATATTTACGAGGGCCATAAACCAGAAACAACTTTTTGGGGGCTTATTATTTCAATCATTTCGATTGCGGTAATGTGGATTTTAGTAACGTGGAAAACAATGACCGGCAAACTATTAAATTCAAAAGCGATATTAGCTGATGCGGAATGTACCAGGGTTTGTATTTACATGTCTGTTATTTTACTTTTAAGCAGTGCAGTTTATGAGCTAACTTCTTTTAAATATATTGACAGTATAGGCACTCTTGGCCTTGCATATTTTGCTTTTAAAGAAGGAAAAGAATGTTTTGAAAAAGCAAAAAACGATTCATATTGCGCCTGCAAGCATGATTGAGTAGAAGAGCCTTTATTCGTTTTATCAACTCTTTAAGAAGAAGGCTGCTCAGGATTTGGGCTTTCTTACTCCTTAAATTCCATCCCTAAATTATACATTACAAAGCTCCAGATGTCAGCGGCTTCTTCTATCTGCTTATTTGTAGGTTTACCTGCCCCATGTCCGGCTTTTGTTTCTATACGAATTAATGTAGGATTTGTTCCGTCATTATAAGCCTGCAGTGTGGCGGCGAACTTAAAGCTGTGCGCCGGGACTACCCTGTCATCGTGATCGGCAGTGGTTACCATTGTTGCAGGATATTTCACACCAGGCTTCAAATTATGCAGTGGTGAATACTTGTAAAGGTTTTTAAAATCTTCCTTTTTGTCGCTTCTTCCATACTCTGTTGCCCATGCCCACCCTATTGTAAATTTGTGATACCGCAACATATCCATTACGCCTACCTGCGGAATAGCAACCTTAAAAAGCTCAGGGCGCTGCGTCATTACAGCGCCTACAAGAAGGCCACCGTTACTCCCTCCGCGAATTGCCAACCTGCCGGAATTCGTATATTTTTTATCGATTAAAAATTCTGTTGCTCCAATAAAATCATCAAAAACATTTTGTTTCTTTTCACACATGCCTGCCTTGTGCCACGCCTCGCCATATTCACTTCCTCCCCGCAGATTTACTATAACCGAAACACCTCCCTGCTCAAGAAAAAATGCGTTAGAAATAGAAAAGGCAGGAGTCATCGGGATATTAAATCCACCATAGCCATATAACAAAACGGGGTTGTTACCATCAAGCTTAAGCCCTTTTTTGTAGGTAATAAAAAGGGGAACTTTTGTACCATCCTTACTCGTGAAAAATGATTGTACAGTCTGGTAATTATCCGCGTTTATTTTTGCCTCACTTTTCCTGAAAAGGTCTGCCTGGCCTGTTGCAATATTATACCTGAATATGGCGGGCGGATAATCGAATGAAGTATAGGAATAAAAAATTTCTTTATCATCTTCATTTCCTCCAAAACCCTCTGCCGAGCCAATTCCGGGTAATGTAATTTCTCTTTCGAGATTGCCGCTGTAATTGGTTTGATACACCCGGCTGGAAGCATCCTGCAAATAAGAAAGAAATAGTTTATGCCCTGCCGTTCCTGTAGATTCAAGTAATTCTTTTCGTTCCGGTATGATGATTTTCCAATTGTCTTTTGCGGGGTTTTTCGGATCTATCAATACGACCTTATAATTGGGAGCATCGTCGTTCGTTTTAATTAATAATTTATCACCGTCATTATCTATAAAGTTGGCTTCAGTATCAAAACCCTTAATCAACAATTTGAAATCGTTTTTGCCATCAATAACTGTAATATCCTTTGCCCATATTTCCGAGCCGCTGGTTCCTTCACTTTTAGCCAATATCAAAAAATGTTCATCTTCACTTAAGGCCGCTCCTGCTACTCTTAATGGATGTTCCTTGTCCTCATATATTAAAACATCGGCGCTTTGCAAAGTGCCCATTTTGTGATAATAAACTTTGTGATGTTGATTTTGGGTTGTAAGCATACTCGTTGAATCAGGAGTTGGATAACGGCTATAGTAAAACCCATCGTCTCCTTTCCATGAAAGGCCGCTGAATTTTATGTAACTCACTTCATCGGGTAACAACTTTTTATCCTCAACATCCATTACATGAGCCAGCTGCCAGTCGCTGCCTGCCTGTGCTTCAAGGTATGCCGCATACTTTTTGTTTTTACTAAACGAAGGTACCCCCACCGATGCAGTTCCGTCTTTACTCATGCTATTAGGATCAATAAAAATTTCAGGTGTTGCTGTCAGTCCGTGCTGCCTGTATAATATACTTTGATTTTGAAGTCCGTCATTTTTATAGTAGTAAAAGTATTCACCTTCTTTAAAAGGCGAACTGTATTTAGGATAATTCCACATTTCCTCCAGCTTTGATTTTACCTTGTTCCTGAATGGAATTTTAGAAAGATATTCTTCTGTCACTTTATTTTCAGCCACTACCCAGTCTTTGGTGGGAACACTATTATCATCTTCAAGCCAGCGGTAAGGATCAGCTACCATTGTGCCGAAATAGCTGTCTTCCCGGGCGTCTTTTTTTGTTTCAGGATATTTTATTTGCGAAAGCAAGTTTTGAGTTGGAATCATAAGCATAGTCAAGAACAAAACATTAGTTTTCATTTTTTAATTCATTTTGAAATGAAGTTAAATAATTTGCACAAGCTTTAATTTCGGAAAGTATTGTCGGGGCTATTTACCAGCCACAAGCATTAATGTCCGGTAATTAGCTTTTTACATGTAAAGTGAAATGCATTTGTGAATACGTTTTCCTCTTTAATAAAATAATCTTAGCTTATATGATATGGTAAATCCACAGAACTAATTCTAAATATGTATTTTTGGCGCTTTTAAAAATAGCAATCAAAAACTAACAGGAAATTTATTTTAAATGTCTCAAAAAAAAGTTACCAAAATTGGAGTGCTTACTTCAGGAGGAGATGCTCCTGGGATGAATGCTGCTATTAGAGCGGTTGTGCGCACGGGTATTTATAACGATATGGAAGTTTACGGTATTCTTCGCGGCTATTCAGGAATGATAGATGGTGATATTAATAAAATGGAGAGCAAGAGTGTTGCTAATATTATACAACGCGGCGGCACAATACTTAAGACGGCCAGGTGTAAAGAATTTTTCACTCATGAAGGGCGGAAGAAAGCTTTTGAAAATTTGACACAGCTTGGCATCAATGGTCTCGTAATCATTGGCGGGGATGGATCTTTCAGGGGAGCGCAAATTTTCAGCAATGAATTTGATATACCATGTATCGGGCTTCCAGGTACCATTGATAAAGACATTTCGGGTACTGATTTTACAATAGGGTTTGATACGGCAGTTAATACAGCAGTGGAAGCAATAGATAAGGTGAGAGACACTGCCGATGCACACGACCGGCTTTTTATTATAGAAGTTATGGGTCGCGATTCAGGATACATTGCACTGCACAGTGGTATTGCAACAGGAGCGGAAAATATTCTAATTCCTGAGAGAAGGACAGATATTGAAGATATTATCAAAGCACTTACAGAAAAACATGGCAGAAAAAAATTAGTGAATATAATAGTAGTGGCGGAAGGTGAAGAGTTTGGCGCGAATGAACTATCAAAAATAATTTGCGAAAGAATGCCCGAGCAGGAAGTAAGGGTTTGTATTCTCGGCCATATTCAGCGGGGTGGAGCACCTACCTGTATTGACAGGCTTATCGCAAGCCGAATGGGCTATGCTGCGGTAGAATGCCTGATGGAGGGAAGGCATAACGTATTTGTAGGGATTTTGAACAACCGCATGCATTATATTCCACTCGATGAAGCAGTGAAAAAGAAACAAAGAATTAGTGAAGAATGGATGAAGATTGTGAGAATATTGTCCAGCTAATAATCACTTCGGGATATTGAGTTAGGTATGCATAGTGCAATATCCCCTGAAATAAAATTTAAAATCTAATATTAATTCAATGCCGCGAAATATTACTAAATATATATACCCTCATATGGACAAAAAATCAGCTGTGGAACATTCTACAAAGCGTACAAAGATTGTAGCAACTATTGGACCTGCCACAGAAAGCTATGATGCGATGGTCGAATTGGTAAAAGCAGGGGTTAATGTTTTCCGGCTAAACTTTTCTCATGGGTCTCATGAAAATAAAGCAGCAATAATTGAAAATATCCGGAAAATAAATCGAGACCTACCCTACAATATTGCAACACTTGCAGACTTACAGGGACCTAAACTAAGAGTAGGTGAAATTGAAAATAACAATCTGGAAATTAACCCAGGCGACATTTTAACCTTCACAAATACCAAATGCATAGGAACGAGGGAAAAAATCTATGTGAGTTACCCAAATCTTTACAATGATGTAGTTCCCGGAAATATAATAATGATTGATGATGGAAAACTTGAGGTTAGGGTTACAAAAATTTTACCAGATAATGATGTAGAAGTAGTTGTGCAAATAGGCGGTATTCTTTCCTCAAAAAAAGGGCTTAACCTGCCTGATACAAAAATTTCTCTGCCCGCATTAACGGAGAAAGATCTTGCTGATTTGGAATTTATCCTTGGCCAAAACGTTGACTGGATTGCGCTTTCCTTCGTTAGAGAAGTTGACGATATAATCGGGTTAAAAAATATTTTAAAGGAAAGAAACAGTAAAGCAAAAGTTATTGCCAAAATTGAAAAACCTGAAGCGGTTACCAACATCCGCGATATAATACTTGAAAGCGACGGTATCATGATTGCCCGCGGAGACCTGGGTGTTGAATTGCCAATTGAAAAAGTGCCATTGATACAAAAAGAGATAATCCGCAAATGCATGCACAGGGGCAAGCCGGTAATTGTTGCCACGCAAATGATGGAAAGTATGATAGATCGTATCAAACCAAACAGGAGCGAAATCACGGATGTTGCAAATGCCGTTCTTGAAGGAGCAGATGCTTTAATGCTTAGTGGTGAAACAGCCACAGGGCAACACCCAACATTGGTAATACAAACCATGTGTAAAATTATTCTCGAGATAGAAAAAACCGCTTACGACTATAACCGTGATGATATCCTGGCCCCGCAGTCCCACTCCCCTTCATTTCTTAGTGATGCTTTATGCTACACGGCATGCAAGCTCGCCGCTGATTCGAAAGCAGATGCTTTGATAGGAATGACACAAAGCGGGTACACCGCTTTCATGCTAAGCAGTTATCGTCCAAAATCATTTTTGTATATTTTCAGTAAAGAAAGAAGCCTGATTAATCAACTAAGTCTTAGCTGGGGCGTAAGGGCGTTATTTTACGAGGAGGAAGAAAGCCTCGATGATATTTTCTTTGACGAAATGGAAATACTAAAGGAAAGAGGATTTATTAAAACCGGCGATATTGTTGTAAATACAGGAAGCACCCCGGTAAATCTTCATTTACCAACAAATGTTTTAAAGATTACGAAGGTGGGCAGTTAGATAAATCAGCTAACCATGGCCGTTAGCAGAAATAATAACGCCGCAAACCACTACCGCCAGCTGCAAATAATTATTGCCGCGATTATATTTCCCGCAATATTGTACAGCCCATTGATTAAATGAAGCCCTAATGGCCTTTTTTCATAGACATAAGAAATGTGTATCCCGGTCGCTGAAAAACAAATACCCGTGATAAGGCCAAGTTTTAATCCTCCAATCCATCCAAAGACTCCAAACCGGGTTGCAAGTATGGAAATGCCAATGGCACATATGATCATCAATAGAAATGAAAGCACCATTATACCTGTTGCTCCTTTTTTTGCAGTAGGGTCATTCATCAATGCCGCATTATAAGATTGCCATTTTTTCCCAAATAAAGTTGTGTACCATAATGCTCCCAAAAAGAAATATCCAAGGCTGCCAACCAAAACAGCTATCCAGTTAATGTGGTTAAAAATTTCTGTATTCATCATCTGTTGTTTTGGTAAAAGATAGTTTTTAGAAAAATAGAGAATATTTTCCCGATATACAACTATGGCTAAACGAAAACACCAATTAATGTTTTAAGGAAGTTTCCGGGTAAAAAAAATTAATGGATTCAATCTGCGATGACGAAATATAAAATTTCCAACCTTAACTTGCAATTCATTGACTAAATTTAAATCCAAAATATGTTCATGAAAAAATATACATTTCTACTCATCCTTCTTTCTTTCTTTTTTACAATCTACGGTCAAAAGGCAGATAGTACCTGGATCGTAAATAATTATATTAAGATGGAAAAATCCATTGCAATGCGTGATGGAACAAAACTATTTACTTCCATTTATCTGCCTAAAGATAAAAGTGAAAAACACCCTGTTCTTATCACACGAACACCCTATTCCTGCGCACCATACGGTGAAAATAATTTTAGAAGTTTTTGGAACAGTTATCAAAATGAATATTTTAAAGAAGGTTACATAATGGTACTACAGGATGTACGTGGAAGGTGGATGAGCGAAGGCAAATTTGAAGATGTACGGCCATTTAATTCAAATAAAAAAAGTTCAGAAACAGATGAGGCCAGCGATACTTACGATACAATTGACTGGCTGTTAAAAAATATCCAGGACAACAATGGCAATGCCGGAGTTTTTGGAATTTCATATCCCGGGTTTTATGCCACGATGGCTGCAGCAAGCAATCATCCCGCGTTAAAAGCAGTAAGTCCGCAGGCGCCGGTGACCAATTGGTTTATCGGTGATGATTTCCATCATAAAGGGGTGTTTTTCCAAATGGATGCCTTTAGTTTTTATACCGCATTGGGTGGTGGTTTTGGACAACCGCACCTGTCCCCTACTTCTGTTCCTGCACGTTCGGTTGGCTATCCTGATCATGATAATTATAAGTTTTTTCTCGAGACCGGCGCTTTAAAAAATCTTACGAAGTACACCGGCGATACGATTGCATTCTGGAAAGACTTGATGTCTCATCCAAATTATGACGCATGGTGGGAGGCCCGTGATGCACGTAATGCTAGAAAAAATTTAAATCCCGCCATCTTATGGGTAGGTGGCTTATTTGATGCGGAAGATTGCTGGGGCGCCTGGAATTCTTATAAAGCCGCGGAAAAAAATAACCCCGGGAAAGCCTTTAATAAAATTGTTGAAGGGCCCTGGTATCATGGGCAATGGGCAAGTAACGATGGAACGCATCATGGTAATATTCAGTTTGGCTCAAACACGAGTGAATATTATCAGCAACATTTTGAAATTCCCTTCTTCAATTATTTCCTGAAAGGCAAAGGAGATATTTCTCAAATAGAGGAAGCGAATATTTTTATTACCGGTGCGAATGAATGGAAAACTTTTTCACAATGGCCACCAGCAAACAAACAGGATAAAGAAATTTATTTACAACCAGGAGGAAAATTAGACTGGTCAAAACCTGCGGTCAATAATAGTTTCAGTGAATACATAAGCGATCCTGCGAAACCTGTTCCCTACGAAGAGTTTGTACATTTCAACAGAACCCGGACTTATATGTCGGATGATCAGCGTTTTGCCGCACGCAGGCCGGATGTATTGGTTTTTCAAACCGATACTTTAGCCAATGCTGTCACACTAACAGGCAGCGTAATTGCAGATATTATGACCAGCATTTCAACAACCGATGCAGATTTTGTTGTAAAATTAATTGATGTGTTCCCTGGAAACTTTGGTTACAATACGGTAGATATATATGCTGAAGATGATCCTGCAAGGAATTCCCCGATGGGTGGATATCAAATGCTGGTACGTGCCGAAATAATGAGAGGAAAATTTCGGAACAGCTTCGAAAAACCCGAGCCTTTTGTTCCGGGAAAAATAACAGAAGTGAAGTGGGAACTGCCTGATGTAGCGCATACTTTTTTAAAAGGACATCGAATAATGGTTCAAATACAAAGCAGTTGGTTTCCACTCTCCGACCGCAACCCACAAAAGTTTTTAGACATCTATAAAGCAAATGATAGTGATTTTCAAAAAGCAGGCATCCGCATTTATCATGATGCAGAAAATCAATCAAAAATTATTTTGCCCGTGTTAAATAAATAAAATTTATTTGCATGGTTGGGTAAATGAAAGCAATTCAATTTTAAATCTTCTTTCAACTCCGGCTACAACAGATATTTAACTCATTTCAAAAACAAAAAGATAATGAAGAATTTTTTCCTGGGATTGTCAATGTTTCTGACTATTGCCGCTACGTCACAAAAAATAAATATTGTTCCCGAACCATCTGAAATTGAAATGCCGGCAACGGCCTCGACATTTGCTATAACAAAAAATACAACGATCGTTTTGAAAGGAACCGGTTTAGAAAACAGTGCTAACATTTTTAGTAAGTGCCTGGAAAAATATTATGGCTTTAAATTGAATATCGCTAAACAGGGAACGGGTAAAAATTCAATTGTTCTTGGCCTTCAAAAAAATGAAAGTTCTGTCACCGGCGCTTATAACATGTCAGTGAATAGTGATGGAGTATCTATTTCGGGTAACGATGAGGCCGGAACATTTTATGGAATCCAGACACTGATACAATTATTACCTCTTGAAAAAAAGAGTTCATTAGATATCCCATATGTTTCTATAAAAGATTATCCGCGGTTCCGGTATAGAGGAATGCATCTTGATGTGGCCCGTAATTTTTTTCCCGCGAAATATATAAAAAAATACATAGACTACCTGGCACTTCACAAATACAACACTTTTCATTGGCACCTGACAGAAGACCAGGGCTGGCGCATTGAAATAAAAAAATATCCTAAGCTTACTTCGGTGGGAGGATTTAGAAACGGCACCATTATAGGACGCTACCCTGGTAAAGGCAATACCGGCAAGCGTTATGGCGGTTTCTATACACAAAACGAAATAAAAGAAATTGTAAAGTATGCTCAGGACAGGTACATAACTATTATACCTGAAATTGAAATGCCGGGTCATTCTTCCGCAGCTATCGCAGCCTACCCGCAATTGAGTTGCTTTCCTAATGAGTCTACAAAAATTTCAGAAAAAACATCCTGGGCAGGACCACGAACAGGGAAACAGGTTCAGCAAACATGGGGAGTGTTTGAAGATGTGTATTGCCTTTCAGATTATACTTTCAAATTCCTGGAAAATGTCTTAGATGAAGTGATGGAGTTATTTCCGTCAAAGTATATACACATCGGTGGAGATGAATGTCCTAAAACCGCGTGGAAAAGATCAGCATTTTGCCAGCAGCTTATTAAAGAAAAAGATTTAAAAGATGAGCATGGTTTGCAAAGTTATTTTATAAGCACAGTCAAAAAATACTTAAACAGCAAAGGAAGAAATATTATTGGTTGGGATGAGATTCTGGAAGGTGGCCTGGCACCAAATGCAACGGTTATGAGTTGGAGGGGTGAGGAAGGCGGAATTGCCGCGGCAAAACAACATCACGATGTAATCATGACGCCGGGAACATATTGTTACTTCGATCATTCACAAACTAAAAAGGAAGATAGTGTAACAATTGGCGGCTATCTTCCTCTTAATATAATTTACAATTATGATCCGGTACCCAAAGAGTTAGATGAAGAGGAAGCAAAATTCATAATGGGTGCGCAGGGTAATGTGTGGACTGAATATATAAATAACATACCAAAACTGGAGTACATGATATTTCCCAGATTGACCGCATTGAGTGAAGTGCTGTGGACGCCAAAAGAAAAAAAGAACCTTGATGACTTCAAAGCCAGGTTGCCGTTAATATTTCAACGATATAAATTTTGGGGTACTAATTATAGTCATGCTTTTTTGGATGAGTAGCATAACGTTTGCCGGCAGAAAAAAATTTATCTAATTTTTTGAATAAACGTAAAAACATATTTTTAATGCTGCTCAAAGTGTAGAGCTGCTGCTGCAAACGTTTGCGCTATAAAAGTTCACCTGATAAATATTAATCAACTTATCTTCGTTTTACTTTTTTGTTAATGAAGGCACTGCCTTGAGTTACTCCTTGTCAATTATTATATTGACATACCAGATACTAAGAAATAAATAACAGACCTATATGATTGATTCTCTTGAAAAAATTCATGTCGAAATTTTCGCCACGCCGCAAAAAGGCTCGGAGTATGTGGCAACGATAATTTCTGATCTCATAAAGGGAAAAAACGCACAAGGCAAAAAAGCTGTAATAGGTCTTGCGACCGGCTCTACGCCAAAAACCTTATACGCAGAACTGGTAAGAATGCACAGAGAAGAAGGATTAAGCTTTAAAAATGTCATCACTTTCAATCTTGATCAATATTA
>JBKJRY010000399.1:0-3541 GCA_046593045.1 Chitinophagaceae bacterium
ACTCTATAATATTCATTCCTCTAAACATAGCTAATTATTTTAGCCTTAAAATTACTAATATATTTAGTTTAACCCAAGCCCTATTTACTCATCACGATGTATAAGCTTAATTCTATAATATTTTAATAAAATATTAGAAAGCAAATCTAAAGGTCTGGTGTTCGTGCGGATGGTTTTTTAGCATAGCAATCACCAACAACCAGAAAAGAGGTCTGTTGGGGGGATCATTGCCAGGCAAAGTGAACCCCGACGCTGAATACTCCTTGAATCTGGTAGAAGCCCACTCACAAATTCTTAAGGGTTCCTGCAAATCCATGAAATTGTATTGGCTTAAATTATTTGGTCACGTTACAACTTTATAATGCTCCGTAGATTTTTGTCAGTGGCTGTAAGATAGTGCAGGCTCTTTTCTTCGTCGGGGTTTCATCATCACTCTTTTTATATTTTAAGGATTATTCGGTGAAAACCCCGCCGGGACACGCAACTACAAGACCTTGTAAAAATGTGGCCGGTTGCGAATGATCGTAGTACTAAGTTTTATAATTTCAAAAATATTTGCGGCATATTTCTTAACCTGCGAAAGAGAGTATTTTTTTGATAAAAATATTTTTGAAATAACCACGCCAATAAAAAAGACAGGTATTTCAAAAATATACGCCGATAGAATAATAAGAAACCAGGCAACTCCAAATTCCTTTCTTATCCGTACCAGATTTGAAAGCATAATCTGCAGCCCTTTCTTGTCAAACAAATTATAATATCCTTTACCGGATGAGCCAAAAGTTTCGTTAGTTATTTCGCCCTGAAGGTGTACAACATTTATATCACCGTACATACATAATTTACCAACCTTTCGCAAACGGCTGCACCATTCAGTTTCCTCGGCATACAGGAAAAAATCTTCATCCAATAAACCTGCAATATCAATTGCAGACTTTTTTACCATTAAAAAAGCTCCATTGATCCAGTCAACTTCCACTATTCCTTTAGCCTCCGGCACATTTGGTTTTTTTACCCGGAAAAGAAATGCAAAAAACTTCAGGGCATTACCAAGAAATGGTAATGGTAGCAAATAATTAATGCCCCCTTTCATTATATAATTTCCTGAAATTTGGGGAGTACGGTCAACATTCAAAAGCTGAACACCACATGCTATATACTGTGAATTAATGAACGAGTTATAGCATCTTTCAATTGCATTATTTTCAATAATTGTATCTGCATTTAATAACAATACTACGTCACCATTGGAATTTTTAATTGCTGCATTATTAGCCCTTGCAAAACCGGCATTATAATTCATTTGCAAATACTTTACCTCCGGAAATATATTCTTGATTTTTTGGTTACTATTATCTTTTGAATCATTATCAACAACAATTATTTCATAGGTAAGGTTTGAATTTTTATTAGAAATAGATCTCAAACAATCAACCACTAATTGCGCAGATTTAAAGTTTATGATAATGATAGAAAGTTGCAAACGCTTTTGAATTTTTTATAAATTCAAACATACCATATTATGTACTATTTTTGTCCCCCATTTTTTAAAACATGAAAACAGCATTAATTACAGGAATTACAGGACAGGACGGCGCGTATCTTGCAGAACTTTTGTTAAGTAAAGGCTACAATGTGCACGGCATCAAAAGGAGGAGTTCTTTGATGAATACGGACCGCATTGACCATCTTATTTTTGATAAATCCATTGCTGATAAATTTCATTTGCACTACGGTGACCTTACTGATTCATCCAGTCTTTTACGCATCATTCAACAGACTCAGCCAGATGAAATTTATAACCTGGGCGCTCAAAGCCATGTGCAGGTTAGCTTCGAAACTCCTGAATACACTGCGAATTCCGATGGCATGGGGGTATTGAGAATATTGGAAGCCATAAGAATATTAGGCCTGGAGAAAAAGACTAAATTTTACCAGGCATCTACTTCTGAATTGTATGGTTTAGTGCAGGAAATTCCTCAAAAAGAAACTACTCCTTTTTACCCAAGATCTCCATATGGTGTTGCAAAGCTTTACGGCTACTGGATCACTGTAAATTATCGCGAGGCTTATGATATGTATGCCGTCAATGGTATTTTATTTAATCATGAAAGCCCCGTGCGTGGAGAAAGTTTTGTAACAAGGAAAATAACAATAGGTGTGGCACAAATCGCATTAGGAATGGATGAAATCCTGTTGCTTGGAAACCTTGATGCCAAGCGGGATTGGGGACATGCTAAAGATTATGTGGAAGGAATGTGGCTGATGATGCAACAGGAGGTTCCCGAAGATTATATACTGGCAACCGGGGTTACTACTTCCGTGAGGGATTTTGTAAAAATGGCTTTTAAAAATCTTGAGATAGAAATAGAATTTAAGGGCAAAGATGAAAATGAAAAGGGTTTTATAAAAGCATGTAACCATCCCAGTTACCAATTGCCTGTTGGAAAGCAGGTGATAGGAATTCATCCAAGATACTATCGTCCTGCAGAAGTTGATTTGTTAATAGGAGATGCATCCAAAGCAAATACCCAACTTGGATGGAAACCAAAGTATAACCTGGGAATGCTTGTGAGAGAAATGATGGAGCACGAAATTATTTTTCAGCAAAAAACAAAGTTGATCACTTCTGATTATTAAAGAGCTTCTTTGTAAAAATATTATAGGCAAGTTTGAAGGGAGCCATTATAAATCCTAAAACTACTTCTTCATAAAAGGCAATTTTATTTCCAAACACTTCCCTGTTTATTTTTATGTGCCTGGCTATTGCGGCAAACTCGAGGTAGCATAGCAGGTTATACACTATATTACGGGTTGTTTTAAAATGTAGCGGTATTTGCTGGTTAAAAATTTGACTGGCGGCTACGAAATCAACCATAGCCTGTTTTACACATGTAATTATAATTTCTTTTTCCACAGTGACCATTTCAATCACAGAAGGAGTATCCAATCCAAACCTCTTAAAATCTCTTGATATTGGATTTACCCATGTAGTATCTGGATTTAAGATTTGTATCATTGGCAAAGCCTTTGCGGCATCTGAAGTGCTGATCCATGTAATACCACTTGAGCAGCCCAGTAATAAAGTGCAATAATGCGTTAATGCAGCTGTTTCCCGAAGCGAAAGAACAGATCCGTCAATTATATTTTTATTAGAGTGTTCTATTTTATTTCCTGAGGAAAGTATTACAGCAATATCTTTATTCATAGCAAGGCTTTCTGCAATTTGAACAGCCATTTCTTTTGTCATCTTTGATTGTCCGCTCAATGGCGCAAACTCAAAAAGTATGACATGCTTATACGTTTGCAGCGATTGTTGTATTGAAAACTGCTTTGCATTATTAATCTCATAATACGAAAGTTTTAGAACCGGTTGAACCGGAATTGTTACGGGATAAGGATAACCTCTAAAAATAGTTGAACGGATGCATCCATCATAATTAGCCTGGTTGGTGGCCATTATATGGGTAATAAAAACTTCATCAAACTCACCTGAAGCTTTGCGCCGGTAAGTTGCTTTCTTAAATTTCCTGAAAGTAGA
>JBKJRY010000405.1:0-2814 GCA_046593045.1 Chitinophagaceae bacterium
AGATCCTGATTTTCATGTGCCTGTAGAAAGGGTATATGCAACCGCAAATATATTAAGAGAGATGGGTGCTGAAGTAACGGAAAAAGTTTATGCCAATATGGGCCATACCATCAACCAGGACGAACTGGAAAATGCAAACAGTATTGTATTTACAACCAGGGTTACAAAAGAAGCATAAACCTTATTGCAAGCTGGTAACGCCGATAATACAAATTATTTGTTTACCGTATTTTTTTGCTCAATTGATTATTGTACTTAGTGCCTGATGAGTTTGTGCAGGTAATTAAGCTGACTGTGCGATGCCGAATAGCGAACAGAGCCTTGAAGAGTGCGACCACCGCCTTGGGCGGGGCAAGCCGCAACCGGGCTTAATAGTAGTCAACGATATTTCGGCCTTTATCACCGGCTATATAACTTGCATACAAAAGCCACATGCAGCGATACCAATCATTGCAATGAACGTTTCATGTTCAAATAGTAGTCTGGTACTGTTGGGCCTTTTGAATTACCGATTGAGGGCTGGACCTCGTATAAAAGAGTAATTTTTTTCAGCTTTACAGGCATGTGGCTTTTTACTTAAAAATATAAAATTATGAGTAAAAGTACAAGCAAAAAAGCACATCAGCGCAAGGCTGTTGCCAACAAAAAGAAGCCGCTGAAACAGGAGGAGGTTCACCTGCAGGTAATCCGCCCGAATGCCGCAGGAATTGATATTGGAGATACTATGCATGCAGTAGCAGTTCCCCCCGGCAGGGATAAAGAGCCGGTAAGATCTTTTGGCGCCTTTACCGTTGATTTAAAAGCAATCGTACAATGGTTAAAGCAGTGTTTAATTGATACAGTAGCTATGGAGAGCACCGGCGTTTACTGGAAGCCCCTGTATGCTTTGTTAATTGCAGAAGGCTTTGAAGTATATCTGGTAAATGCAAAGCAAACCAAAAATGTAAGTGGGCGAAAAACCGACATGTCGGATGCTGCATGGATACAGATGCTGCATTGCTGCGGCTTATTGAAAAGTAGTTTTTTACCTGATGATCTGACAGAGACAATCCGCACACTGGTCCGTCAGCGTAAAGCGCTTTTACAGGACAGCAGCCGTTGTATCCAGCGGATACAGAAAAATTTTGAGTTAATGAACCTGAAGATACATACCGTAATCTCGGATATTACCGGTAAGACAGGAAGGGCGATCATAGAAGCCATTATAGCCGGAGAAAGAAAGCCCGAAAATTTTTTACCATTACTTGATGAACGCATTTTAGCTGCAGAGGAAGATATTTTAAAGAGCCTGGAAGGCAATTGGCGTAGTGAATGTTTGTTTTTAGTTAAGCAATCTTACACACAATACAATGAGCTGCTGGCTCATGTCAGTGCGTGTGAAAAAGAAATTGAAAACATTCTTCAGCAAATGGCTGCCGTGTCTAATGAAGGCATTATTGAAACAGTGCCCGCAAGGCACAATGACACTGAGCAGCCCAAAAAAGAAAAGAAGAAGAAAAGAAAAAATAAGCATACGCCCCGTTATGATGTAAGAACTTACCTGGAAAAGATACATGGTGTTGACGTGCTGGAAATATTTGGCATAAGTGAAATCAGCGCTTTAGAGATACTTGCAGAAACAGGAACGGATTTAAGCAAATGGTCAACCGGCAATCACTTTGTGTCCTGGTTAAATTTCTGTCCCAATAATAAAATAACGGGTGGTAAACTGGTGAGCAGTATGATAATGAAAAAGATTCCCAACAACGCCGCCCAGGCATTCAGGGCGGCAGCCAATGGCTTAAGAAGAAGTGATAATTGGCTGGGCGATTACTTCAGGCGAATGAAAGCAAAAGGTGGACATAAATATGCAGTGGTAGCTACAGCCAGAAAGCTTGCACTGATATATTATAAAATGGTACGGTATAAAGAGGCGTTCATAGAAGTAGACATGGAAACATATAAAGACAAGCAAAGACAAGCTAAAATCAGCTACCTCGAAAAGAGGCTTGCTCAACTTCGAAAAGAACCCTCACAAACAATAGCAGCATGAAGGTTCAACAGGGGAGTTATATAAAAGTAATTAAGCCTGGTAAGTAATAAAAAAGTTATACTAAAAATTGAAAAACAAATATAGAGTAAACACGGTCACTTAAAGTTGCTAAATCCTTAACTGCTGTATGCCTCCGCATCTTAAACCAAATAAAATGTTTGTTAAGAGACGTACTTTTATGAGCCAGGCATTATTACTACTATTGAACTTTTCTTGCGTCGCACTCTTATACGCTATCTACTTTACTGGGCAGTGTGAAAAATCTATGTAGCCACTTACAGCATTTATCCAAGGCATCGAAGAAGGGAGAAAAAATTTATTCGTATAACTTCGTGCATTAACAAAACAGTTTTATGGCCGAAGATTTAATAATAACAAAAGGAGATAAGGCGGAACAATACCTGGCTTTAATTCCGCAAATAAAAGCTTTGCTTGATGGTGAACCCGATCTTATTGCCAATCTCGCTAATACCGTTGCTGCATTAAAGGAACAGTTCGGCTGGTTTTGGGTTGGCTTTTACCTGGTAAAAAATGATGAGTTGGTTTTAGGCCCGTTCCAGGGACCGGTTGCCTGCACACGCATACGCAAAGGCCGCGGCGTATGTGGTAAAAGCTGGCAAGAAGCGAAAACTTTAATTGTACCCGATGTAGAAAAATTTCCGGGGCATATTGCGTGCAGCAGTTTATCACGCTCAGAAATTGTAGTGCGGGTTATAAGGAACAACACGGTAATTGGAGTGTTGGATGTAGACAGCGAATTATTAGATCAGTTTGATGAAACA
>JBKJRY010000416.1:0-17592 GCA_046593045.1 Chitinophagaceae bacterium
GTCGTCTATGCGTCATGTATGCGCCGCATGTTTACCTGCAAAAATTCCTTTTTTCAGCTATGATTGGAAAAAAGAAATCTGGAATTTATTTTTTGTATCTGGTATTATCATCGGAGGTCTTTTAGTAGCACTCTTTTTTATGAATCCCGGCCCGGTGGACATTAATCCAAAATTGGTGCAGGAACTCAGCACTTATGGTATCAGAAGTCATACTGGATTAATGCCGGCTGAGATATTCAATTGGCCTGGTTTGTTTACTGGCAAAGGATTTTTCTTTATGGTTTTCGGGGGTTTTCTTGTTGGATTTGGTACACGGTATGCAGGGGGATGTACTTCTGGTCATGCAATTATGGGTATATCTAATCTGCAATTGCCCTCTCTTATCGCCACCATATGTTTTATGGCAGGTGGTTTTATAATGGCTAACCTTATTTTACCTCTTATTTTAAACAGCTAATCATGTCAGTACAAATTACGAAGGAAAAACCAACGGCAACTCAGGATGCTGATTTCAAAGTTCGTTCAATGGATTCAGAAGCTATCAATGAATCTGAACTGAAGCACCCATGGTGGTACAATTTTAAGTACTTATTTGTTGGAGTTTTATTTGGAATAATACTCGTTAAGTCAGAAGTTATTTCCTGGTTTCGCATACAGGAGATGTTCAGGCTACAAAGCTTTCATATGTATGGTGTTATTGGTTCTGCAATACTAATAGGCATCATGTCAATATTGATCATTAAAAAATTCAACATCAAAACCATTTATGGTGAAAGGATAGAAATACCTGCGAAAAAATTTAATAAAGGACAGGTCTATGGTGGCTTGCTGTTTGGTTTTGGATGGGCCATCACAGGCGCATGTCCGGGACCGCTATATGCACAATTGGGAACAGGTATTACCGTAATCGCTGTTACAATCTTAAGTGCCATTGCCGGTACATGGGTCTATGGATATTTCAGGGAAAAGCTGCCGCATTGATTTATAGTTATAAAAATAGAATAATTTTTATTCCACTGTTTTTTTATAAGATTGGGCTTGTAGAAAAATCCCCATTCAACGAGAATGTACTGCAGATAATTCTCCGATTCTTTAAGCTGGCTAAGATTCAATAAGTGCGACTCAAAGCGGTTGATAGTTTTGATCGGAGATTTATAAAAATATTTCTTGCGCTATTTAAAATGTTATCGTAAAAGATCATTTATATTACTTCATTGCAATAAGCGATCTCTTAACTTACCTCTTGCTTGCACAAATTATATTGTCATGTTCACTAATATAAAATTGCCCGGTTGGTTTCACCTGTCTCGCAGTCGATTCTCGTCCTCCAATAATTCCTTATTAATGTAAACTGCGGCCTTAGCACCTTCAGCGGCGGCAACCACTACGAAATGTATATCTTTTGAAATATCACCGGCAACATACAGGCCCGGAATGTTTGTTTGTTGTAAACGGTTAGTGATGGCGATATTATTTTTGCCAATATCACATCCAAGGCTTTCGACAAGATGGCATTGTACGTCATATCCATTTGAGAAAAAAAGCGCTTCGCAAAAGGATTTGTTTCCATTCTCAAAGACAATATTTTTAAGTTGGAACCCTTTGCCTTCAAAAGAATTTATGGATTCATGAATTACAGCGATATTTTTTTTGGAAAATAATTCTTTGTCTTTTTTTCTTAAATATTTTTCTCCATCTGTGTATAAGGTGATCTTACTGCTCCAGGCTGTGAGTGTAAGGGCAAGATCGACACCACTTTTAGTTTTGGAATACACTCCAATAGTTTTATTATTGTTTTCCCAGCCATCACAATATGGACAATGGAAAATTGACTTGCCATAAAATTTTCTTATGCCGTTTATTCCGGGTAAATTATCTGTCAACCCCGTAGCAAGAATAAGTTTTTTGGAATAATAAATTTTTTCTTTTTCATCCTTTATGACAAAAAATCCATCGGGATCTTTCTTCGCATGCCTTACTTCTTTAGGCAGCATTTTTACATTATATTTTTTTAATTCATTGCGGCCTGTTTTCAAGAATTCTTTAGGAGAAATATCATCGCGGGTTAAATAATTATGCATTCCGTGCGAATTACGATTTCGCTGTTTCCCGTGATCAAACAATAAGACTTTTCTGTTACACCGGCCCAATACTACTGCGGCATTAAGCCCTGCCGGGCCACCCCCGATAATTATTACATCAAATAAATTCATGAGTATTTTTTATTTAAAAAATAAAAACGACAAAAATACATTCAAATATTTGTGAAAAAAAAGTTGAAAATTAGCCAGGCATTAGTGTCACTGCAATCTCACTGGTTCGAGAAATTTAATTTCAGCAATAGGGTAATAGTGTAAGCTTCCTTTATTTAAAAATCCGATTAGCACATCGTGTGAAAAGGATTGTTTGGGTTTTCTAAAGGCAATATCAGCGGGAGATACTAACCTGCCTACATTTATTTTCCAAACATTACCGCCGCCTTCGGCAACCAGCGTGTCGTTTTTTTTCTGTACATAAGAATCATCTTCAACGATTATGGGCAAAGTTATTATTGGCTCAGCTTCGGCAAAATATTCTTTCCCCTTGATCCATATATTTTTTACAACGAAGCCTGATGTATCTTTTGATTCAAAAAAAATAAAATATTGGATGCCAGGTTCTTTATTTGCACTTGTGATACTGCCATTCTCCGACAGGCTTACAGTTGGCTTTACACCACTTAGAATTTGCCGGGCGTAAGCATACCCTTTTTCTACATTATTTGTTTGAGAACATCCTGTTAAGTTTAAAAGGAAATAAGCTATCCATATGCTGATTGCTGTTTGCATGCTTTTGTATTAAAGAACAAATATTGATGGCAACTTTGAATCAATACTTTACAAACCTCTTTATGAATTTATACTTGTTATCAGTACTTGTTATTTTAAGTACATACCCGCCTGCCGCGAGATGGCTTACATTTATCGAAGAATTTTGGTATCCTAACGTATTCGCATAAACGAGCTGCCCGGTCATGCTATAGATTTTTACGGATAGCTGATTAACATCTGATAAATTCCCCTTTAAAAAGAATATGCGGTTATTGGTAATTGTAGGATACATGTTTTGAATAAGTACATCTGAAACCCCGGGATCAACAACTGATCCATTTGGTGCATAATTTGGAGTACCCGTTGTAGCATAAAACATTCCATTGCCATGTGTTCCTACCAGCAACGTATTATCCTCGGGACGGTAATCGAGTGAAATTGTTGCAGACATTCCTAAAATATTATCTCCCTCGCGTTCCCATGTAACAGATGATGCATCAATATTTGTTGTGCTATACAAACCTACGGATGTGCCCACATAAAACTCCTTTGCAGGATTACCTGACGCATCTTTTTTTACAATTATCATGCAACTCCTTACCGATGGCAGCGTCAAATTCCCTTCAACATTTTTCCATGAGGGAGAGGAGCTTTTGGCATTTTTTGAATAAAAAATACTGGTAACTCCATAATTGGAAATTGTTGCGATAATTTCATTATCATCGTTAGGATTCACTGCAATATCGGACACATTACCGCTCATACCTGCCGGCGTAATTTCAACCGGTGAAGAACTTATCGCAGCATTCTGCGGATCATTCAAGCGATACATGTGACCGTCAGATGTGCCAATGTATAATACGTGGTCAGCGGTATAAGGTCCACGGCTCAGTTCCATAGCACGAATCGTTATATCAGTGCCGGCCGGCTGTGATGGGTTGACGGTAGTCGCGACTCCTTGTAATTCTTCCCAGGTGGAGGATGTTACAATCGATGCTGTTTTTGTTCTGAATATACGGCTATAATTTACATAGTAGAGATTCTCGGGATTGTCAAAATCTGTTTTAAAATAAGTGACAAAATCACCAAAGCCACCGTCAGGGTTAGGAGTAAGGCCTGTAGGTTTAATTTCGTCAAACTGGTTTGTAACGTCCCGTGTGAGACTGCCAAATTGTGATGAGAAATAAAGAGTGAATGCGGAACTGGTAACATTTGCAATTGAAACCGAGGCACCATCTCCTCCACCAATTTTATACTGATCATTTGGGTTGGCGTCTCCGCCTATTCTAAAATAGCTGCCATTATCCTGGGCACCCCCGAAAAAATTATTTTGTCCTGCGGCGGGATCAATGGAAACAAAATTATACTGAAGTGTTTGGTACATGCTCACCATATTCCAGGTAACAGCATCCGGTGAATTGGTTGCTGTGATATTATCAGTTTTTTGAATGCCACCATCATTTATAGCATAGGCATGATTTACATTCAAAGGTTCAAAGTACAGCCCATGAAAGTCCGCATGGCTTCCCGGGTAGGTTTCTGAAGTTATAGGATTTTTCTTGCGATACCCGCCTATCCATTCTGTCTTTGTATTAGTGGTGAAACCATCTGTTGATCTGTACAAATTAGTGCCACCTACAAACACGACATTAGGATTATCCGGTTTCACGGCAATCATCATATTATAACCACCTTGCAAAGCAAGGGGATCCAAGCCGTCTTGTTGCCCGGGGAAATCAGGCATATTAGCGGAGAGATTGACATCTATGCTCCCAGTCGGATTTGATTCATTTACAGTAAATTTAAAAAGATCTCCTTCAGGATTTGCCCCGTCTTTACTTGCCTGCGAAAGACCATTTTGATAAAACGCAAATAATAAATTTTGTTGAGAAGGAGCGAGTGCAAGTAATATTCTTTTTGACCCATCATTACCATATGAATTTCCTCTCCATCCGGGCAGTGAATCTACTCCTACAACCTTGCCACCGGCTATTCTTATCCAGCTATTGAAATCGCCTGTATTGGAAGTCCATACACCACGAACAGTTGCGTCAGGATTACCACCATTTACCGCGAGGTATAAACGCCCGGAATTGCTAGTTATAATATCCATTTGGCCCTGGTCTGCACTTGCGGCTATATTCCCGGCAAATACCACCCGGAAACTCAAGCCTCCATCAGTTGACCTTACAAGTCTTCGATGACCTGCTACGTACATATTGCCGCTAGCGGGACTTACGATTATCTTATGTACAATATCAAATACATTATCGAAAGATTCGAGTGTTCCTCCTGCTAAAGCTGAGCCATCAGTATTTGTTACTGCCTGCGTTAGTTTTGTCCATGTAGCACCATTATCCGTAGATTTCAGGATTCCAAATCCAAGGTAGAAGGCTCCAACGTCTGATGCTGAATTACCTGTCGCTTCACCTCCACCTGCATACCACGTGTCCTGGAATCCAGCGCGTGTATCTTGTGCAATGGATGTAACATTATGTATTTCATTGGCAGGTGTTACCAAATTCCAGGTAATCCCGCCATCAGCAGTGCGGTATATTCCCCCGCTTACACTTCCTGAAAGAATTACTTTGTTACTACCTGTTCCGTAACGAATATCCATGGCGAACCCACGGGTCCTTCCACCAATATTATCGGGTCCGGCCGCGGTGTACGAGTTAAGATTTTGAGGAGTGAAAAGCCCCGGATCCCTGGCATCCTTAACAGGCAAAGACTTTGCGAATGCTATTTCTTTTTGAAAAATGTTTCTCGGTATTTCACCTGTCGCAGGGTCTTTTAAAATATCGAACTCATACTGAAGCCTTTGTTTTACAAACTCTTCCCTATCATATTCTTCTTTGTTTTCGGCAATAACAAATGTATTTTTTTTTGGTAAAAAAAATATGCCAAAAGTGACAAAGGCAATTACAAGCAAAAGACTTATTTTTTTATTCATGGGTGATTCTAAATTCGGATTGCTTTGGCAACAATTTAAGATCGTTTAGCGATGCCAAAATATTTAAAAGCTATAACAAAAATACTGTTATACAATTTACGAAAAAATAAAAGGCTGCGTTCAATATTGCCTACCGACCTTTATTATCGGTTTTGATTTGCTGGCTTACTCGAATCTGGAACAATATTAGAGATTAAAGCTGTGCAAAAATAATTACTTACTTTAGCTCTCTTGATACGAAAAGCAATATATGTGGTTAAAAAAAAATAAAAAACTTTTTATTATAATAGGCATTCTTGCTGTTGCGGTTATTGTATTTACGTACAGTACCAGTAAGCAGGTTATCGACTTTAATACACAGGTAAAACCTATCATAAATAAGAATTGCATTACATGTCATGGCGGTGTAAGAAGGCAGTCAGATTTTAGTTTGTTATTCAGGTCAGATGCACTAGCCAAAGCAAAATCAGGCAAGTTTGCTATCGTACCGGGTGATCCGGATCATAGCGAGATGATTCGCCGCATTACGCTTAACGATCCTGAAGAAAGAATGCCTTTTAAGCATGAACCACTTTCTGAGGATCAAATAAATATTTTAAGCAAATGGATTAAGCAAGGTGCGCAATGGGGTGATCACTGGGCTTATGTACCTGTTAAGCAGGAAGCAGTTCCTAAACCCGAAGCTTCATTTTTTGGATTAATACCTGCTAAAAAAATTGATTGGGCTAAAAATGGTATTGATTATTTCATTTATGATAAACTGCAACAGGAAAAATTGCAGCCTTCACCGGAAGCTGATAAGGCAACGCTCTTAAGAAGAGTGAGTTTGGATCTTACTGGTTTGCCACCATCACAAGATTTAGCACAGCAGTTTTTAAAGAATAATAATGCCGGTGCTTATGAAATTTTGGTGGATTCCTTATTGGCATCTCCGCGTTACGGGGAACACTTCACTGCTATGTGGCTCGACCTTGCCCGTTATGCTGATACAAAAGGTTATGAAGCCGATCATGCACGTCAAATTTGGGAATATCGTGATTGGCTTATAAAGGCTTTCAATAAAGATCAGCCTTATGATGAATTTTTAATAGAACAGTTAGCTGGGGACTTATTCCCCAATGCCACCGACGATCAGTTTATCGCCACCGCTTTTAACCGGAATACTTTAACAAATGATGAAGGGGGAACAGATAATGAGGAGTTTCGCACAGCTGCTGTATTAGACAGGGTAAATACAACATGGCAGGCATTAATGGGAACAACGTTTGGGTGTGTCCAATGCCATAGCCATCCATACGATCCGTTTCGGCATGAAGATTATTATAAGTTCATGGCATTCTTCAATAACACAAGAGATGAAGATACTTACGATGATTATCCTTTGCTTCGCAAATACAAATCGGAGGATAGTGTAAAACTATTTAGGGTAGTTAACTGGCTGAAACAAAATGCATCGCAGGAAGAAGCAAAACGGGTTTATATTCTTTTAAAAACATGGCAGCCAACTATCAATTCACTCCAAGCAGACCTATTAGTAAACAGTGCTTTGAGTGATACGAAATGGCTTGCGTTTCGTAACAATGCAACGGCCCGTCTTAAGCATGTTGATCTTGAAAAAAGGACCCAACTGGTTTATCGTTATCAAGGATATTCGGAAGGAGGGATTTGGACAATTCATTTGGATAAGCCAAACGGAACTGTTTTAACAACTGTGTCGGTTGCTAAAACCAATAGATGGACGATTACCAGCATTAACTTTCCTGTTTCTAAAGGGGTGCATGATCTTTATTTTTCTTATAACAATCCGAATTTAAAAAAGCGCGATGATAATGGAATGCTATTCGATTGGTTTTATTTTTCCAATCCTGTCGAAGGAAAAGACAAAGAGGGTTATGCTGAAATAAATAAAATGTTTTGGGAACTACTGGATGCACCGGTGTCTACCACACCTGTGATGATGGACAATCCAAAAGACATGCATCGTGCTTCTTATGTTTTTGAAAAAGGCAACTGGCTGGTGAAAGGTGAAGAGGTGCAGCCGGATGTTCCACGCTCTTTAAATCCTTTCCCAAAAAATGCTCCGCGCAACAGGCTTGGCTTGGCGAAATGGCTGACAAGCAAACAAAATCCGTTAACGGCACGAACGATGGTGAATCGCTTATGGGAACAATTATTTGGTATAGGCCTGGTAGAAACTTTGGAAGATATGGGAACACAGGGTGCGCTTCCAACGCATAGGGAATTGCTTGATTATCTTGCATGGAATTATATGAATGATTATCGCTGGAGCACAAAAAAATTACTAAAGGAAATAGTTATGAGTGCAACTTACAGGCAGGATTCAAAAGTATCTAATGAGAATTTGGAAAAAGATCCCAATAATAAATGGTATACAAGAGCCCCAAGGGTGCGTTTATCTGCAGAGCAGGTAAGAGATCAGGCGCTTACCGTTAGCGGCTTAATGAGTGAAAAAATGTACGGTGCAGGTGTAATGCCATGGCAGCCTGCAGGTATATGGAAGTCGCCGTATAATGGGGAAGCATGGACAAAGAGCGAAGGCGAAGACCAGTACCGGCGTTCTCTATATACTTATTGGAAACGCTCGGCTCCTTACCCTTCCATGATTACCTTTGATGCGGCTCCCCGTGAAGTTTGCACATCCCGTCGTATAAGAACCAATACGCCTTTGCAGGCTTTGGTTACCCTTAACGATTCTGTATACCTGGAAGCATCCCGTCATTTTGCATATCGAATGCAGGATGAATCAAAAAGTGCAGATGCTTCCGCGTGGATAAGCGAGGGATATAAAATAGCAATGCGACGACCTATTACCGGATTAAAATTAAAAGCATTAGTCACGTTATACGATAAGGCTTACATGCAGTTTAAAAATGATAAGGAAAAAACAGCAGACATAGTTGGTGATAGCAAGCGACAGCATAACAATCCCGAAACAGCGGCACTGGTAGTTGTGGCTGGCGCAATATTGAATTTGGATGAATTGATAACAAAAAATTGATGAATAAAGAATTCCCACGAGGCCGCGGAGAACACAAAAAAACTCTTTGTGAGCTTTTGTCTTAGTAGGATAATGTTAATTCAAATATTAAATGACACAAAAAGAATTACATAACCAACGTTTGGTAAATGAAGCCAATGAAAAAACATTGCAATTTTATACCCGCAGGCATTTTATAAAAGAAACTGCCATGGGGTTTGGTGCACTCGCATTGAGTTCTTTGCTGGGTAGTTGCGGATCCGGAACAAGCCAGGCGAATAACCCAATTGTTTTTGACCCTGCACATCCGTTAGCTCCAAAAATGCCCATGTTTGCTGCTAGAGCGAAGAATGTAATTTACCTCCACATGGCCGGGGCACCTTCCCAACTGGAATTGTTTGATTATAAGCCTGATCTTATGAAACTTGATGGACAATTATGTCCGCAGTCATTATTGGAAGGCAAGCACTTTGCATTCATACGTGGAGTTCCTAAAATGCTTGGCCCGCAGGCTGCATTTAAACAACGCGGTCAAAGTGGCTCCTGGGTGAGCGATAACATGCCGCATTTAGCATCCGTCGCAGATGAAATAACTTTTTTAAAAGGCTGCACAACTGATCAATTTAATCATGGCCCTGCGCAGCTATTAATACATACAGGTGGCCCAAGATTGGGCAGGCCAAGCCTGGGTGCGTGGGCTACGTATGGACTCGGAACAGAGAACCAAAATCTGCCCGGCTTTGTAGTGCTAACCTCCGGAGGCACCTTTCCTGATGCAGGTAAAAGTGTTTGGGGAAGTGGGTTTCTGCCGAGTGTTTACCAGGGCGTACAATGCAGAACGGAAGGTGATCCCGTTTTATTCATAAAAGATCCTAAAGGGATGGACAGGGATTTGCGTAAAGCTTCTATTGATGCTATTAATGAAGTGAACCAGCAGGAATATGCCGAGTTTAAGGATCCTGAAATATTATCGCGTATATCGCAATATGAAATGGCATATCGCATGCAAATAGCGGCACCCGAAGTAATGAATATAAATGACGAGCCTCAATACATTCATGATATGTATGGAACAAAACCAGGTGAAGCATGCTTTGCAAATAATGTTTTGCTTGCCAGGAAATTGGTTGAAAAGGGGGTGCGGTTTGTGCAATTATTTGATTGGGGCTGGGACAGTCATGGAACTGATTCAAGCACCGCCGTTGATGTCGGCCTGATAAATAAATGCCGCCAGGTTGATAAGCCGATTACGGCCTTGATTTTAGATTTGAAACAGCGCGGTTTATTAGAAGAAACACTCATAATTTGGGGCGGTGAATTTGGAAGAACACCCATGATGGAAAACCGCGAAGGGAAACCCAATCCTTTTAAAGGGAGAGATCACCATTTGGATGCCTTTACAATGTGGATGGCTGGAGGCGGAATCAAAAAAGGCTACAACTATGGCGAAACCGACGAGATTGGTTACTATCCTATCAGCGGTAAGGTTACTCCGTTTGATGTGCAGGCGACTATACTAAACCAATTGGGTTTTGATCATGAAAAATTTACTTATCAATTCCAGGGAAGGCCATTCAGGTTGACAGACGTAAGTGGTGAAGTTATTCAGGATATTATTGCGTAGGCTTTCAGTAAAATCAATTTTAAAGTTTATAGGATGACATTTTATTATGAATGTTTTTGTAGCATACTATTCGGCGGCAGAATATGAAAATTTATTAAAGCTTGCTGATGATCGCAAAAATCTTGATGATAAATGGGAAGACTGGCTATTTCAATACCTTAGGGCCAGGGCAAGGTTATCGGAAAAATTTGAAACCGAACAAATAAACCTTGATGTTAAAAAGATGGATCAATATTTCAGGGCAAAAAAACTAAAGAATATTGCTAAAAACAGGAGTAAATATGTAACTGAAATGGGAATGAAATTGCATAATCAAAGAAAAAATAATTAATGAAATTTGACCGGAGAAATTTTTTAGGATTTTCTGTAACTGCTGCTACTTCCTTAATGCTTTCGTCACTAGATACATTTGC
Source organism: Chitinophagaceae bacterium (assembly GCA_046593045.1). Taxonomy (GTDB): domain Bacteria; phylum Bacteroidota; class Bacteroidia; order Chitinophagales; family Chitinophagaceae; genus Ginsengibacter. The sequence continues at coordinate 10,799 of JBKJRY010000416.1, forward strand.
ATCCACCATAAAAACTACAACCAACGTGAACAAAAATTTTGAATTGAAAATACTCGCCACCAACTGGGGCTTCCCGGGAACATTGGATGAATACATGGCCAAAGTAAAAAAAGAAGGTTACGATGGTATTGAAATATGGTGGCCAATGGAGAAGAAAGACCAGGATGAATTATTTGCAACTTTAAAAAAATATAATCTTGAAGTGGGGTTATTATGTGGTGCTTCACAAAGCAATTATATTGAGCATTTAGATTTTTTTAAAAAGATGATTGATGCTGCGGCGAACAACAATATCCAAAAGCCGCTATATATCAATTGCCATTCGGGAAGAGATTATTTTACTTATGAAGAAAATAAATCTTTTATAGATCATACGACTCCCTTATCCAAAAGCACCGGGATAATTATCTGCCACGAAACACACCGGTCAAGAATGCTTTTCGCGGCGCCTGTGGCAAAGCAATACATTGAAAAAAATCCTGAACTGCGTGTAACCTTCGACGTTTCACACTGGTGCAACGTGAGCGAAACTTTACTGGAGGACCAGCAGGAAACCCTGGATCTTACCTTAAGCCATACTGATCATATTCACGCAAGGATTGGCCACCCCCAGGGGCCGCAGGTAAATGACCCACGGGCGCCTGAATGGGATGAAGCCGTGAGAGCGCATGTTGCCTGGTGGGATAAAGTTGTAGAACGAAAAAAGCAAAATGGGGAGCGGCTTACGATACTCACTGAGTTTGGACCACCTGATTATATGCCTACCACGCCGTATTCCCGCAAGCCATTATCAGACCAGTGGGAAGTAAATGTATATATGATGCAGATGTTGCGTAAACGTTATCAATCCTAAATATTTTTTTGTGATTTTAACCATTACGGAATTTATAGGCCATTTGCATCCCGCGCTTGTTCATTTGCCCATAGGAATTTTGTTGATAGCTTTATTACTGATATGGTTATCCCATAAACCACGCTACGGTATTTCCCCCTTGATAATAAATATTGTTTTGCTTAGTGGTGCAATATCAGCGGCCTTGGCATGCATTACAGGATATCTTTTATCTCTGAGCGATGATTACGATACGAGTCTTGTAAACTGGCACATGTGGATGGGCATATCGGTAGCTTTTGTTTCATTTTTATTGTATATAAAAATCGCGAACCGGAAAATTGACCTGGCCTATAAAATTCTTTCCATCGCTTTAATGATTTTAATTTTTGTTACAGGTCATTTAGGCGGACAGATTACACATGGTGTAAATTTTTTGTCACTTAGTTTAATTACCAATGAAGATTCAATTATTATTGATGCAAAACCCATAATAAATGTGCAGGAAGCAAAGGTATACCGGGATATTGTTCAGCCGATATTGTATAAGGATTGCTATGGTTGTCATGGTCCTGCGAAAAAGAAAGGCGGATTACGGCTGGATAATTTTGCCTTCATAATGAAAGGCGGTAAAGATGGCGAAGTGATAGATTTAAATAACGCAGATTCAAGTGAAATGATCAGACGTTTATTGCTACCGAAAGAGGATGATGACCACATGCCGCCAAAACAAAAGCCTCAACCCAATGTAAAGAAGATTGCTTTACTCCATTGGTGGATACAACAAGGCGCAGACACAGGCAAACTTGTTAAGGATCTTCAACAGCCCGAAAAATTAAAACCCATTTTACTTGGCTTGCAAAGAGATCATATAGAAATAAAAGCGCCAGGGAGTATTCCAAAAGAAGCGGTAGAAAAGGCGGATGTGAAGGCGATTGATGAACTAAAAGCAAAAGGCGTTATTGTTATTCCCGTTGCACAAAACAGTAATTATTTAATGGTGAATTTTGTTACCGCGGCAAAAATTAGTGACAATGATCTTGCTTTATTATTGCCCATCAAAAAGCAATTAGTATGGTTGAAAATCGGTGATACAAAAATTTCTGATAGCGCTTTAAGTTATATCGGACAATGCACTGATCTTACGTTGCTTCAATTGAATAATACAAACATTTCAGATAAAGGCCTGCCACTGCTAAAAGGTTTGCAGCGACTGCAGTCATTGAATCTTGTAGGGACGAAAGTGTCAGCACAAGGAATTACTGAGCTGAAGGGGCTAAAGAAATTACAGTTTTTGTATTTGTATCAAACAAAAGTAGCGGGAAAAGATTGGGTATTTTTGAAACAACAATTTCCAAAGACAATGTTGGATACTGGTGGATATGTGGTGCCTATTTTGGAGAGTGATACCACCCTAGTGAAATTTAATGTAAAGTAGTAGTCCTCCAGAATTAATTTTGTATTGTGATATAATCCAGTAACAGACCAGTTTTTATTAACTTTCTATTCTAAAACATATTCTCATGATAAAGTTTGCTTGTGCCAGAAAATCTTCGGCTTCAATTCTTCTATTTTTTCTGCCAATATTTATACAGGCGCAGGTAATACAAACCAATACAAAAAGCAATTCTGTTGATTATGAAAAGTTATCAAAAATTGATGGTTTAGTTAATGACTACATCAATAAAAACTGGTTAACAGGCGCAGTAACAATTATAATAAAAGATAACCAGGTTATTCAATACAAAGGTTATGGAGTCGCTGATTTAGAATCAAAAAAGCCAATGAAAAATGATGCAATCTTTCGCATCATGTCACAGACTAAAGCAATTACGAGTGTTGGAATAATGATCTTATATGAGCGGGGAAAATTCCTGCTTGATGAACCCATTTCAGATTTTATCCCTGAGTTTAAGAATCCTGTTGTGCTGGATAAATTCAATGATGCAGACACAACCTATACAACAGTTCCCGCAACAAGAGAAATTACTTTTCGCGACTTGCTTACACATACATCCGGGCTTGACTACACAGATATTGGCAGCTCGAAAATACAGGCTATTTATACCAAAAATAATATCCCCTCAGGGCTTGGGTATTTTGATGAAAACCTTGTTGAAAGAATGAGTGCGCTTGGAAAATTACCTTTGAGTTTCCAGCCGGGAGAGAAATGGCAATATGGTTTAAACAGCGATTTGCTGGGAGCCCTTATTGAAATCATTAGCGGAGAAAATTTGGAAGATTTTTTATCAAAAAATATTTTCCAACCTATCGGTATGAAGGATACTTATTTTAATGTACCTGCATCGAAAGCAAACAGGCTGGCAACTGTTTATACAGAAGATTCCTTACATCATGTTATTAAATGGAGTCACACTTTTCGACACATCGATCCTGATTATCCAACTATGAAGAAACACTATTTTTCCGGAGGTGCCGGGCTTTCTTCTACCGCATATGATTACGCAGTTTTCATGCAGATGTTGCTAAATGGTGGTAAGTATAATGGCCATCAAATTTTATCCAGGAGAACTGTCGAAATGATGACCAGCGGGCAGCTCAAGGATGGTATGTTTGGTGATGATAATTTTGGTTTGGGTTTTTCAATAACTTCGGAAAAATCTGAAGCAAGAGGGCCCAGGTATGCAGGCTCTTTTTCATGGGGCGGCTATTATGGAACTACCTACTGGGCCGATCCCAAAGCACATCTTGTTTGCTTATTTATGACGCAGCAAAATCCCAACAGCCATAGCGATGTTGAAGCAAAATTTGAGTCTATCGTCTATTCCAGCCTGAAATAAGTTTTTGCTACTAAGCACCGGGCTCCCGGGAAGGAAAGTCTTTGTTAGAATAAAGTTCTTTCTTGCCCTTTCTGTCTTCGTGGCATTTGGTTATTGCTCTGCCGATTCCTTATGCTCCTCCGGCTTAAACCCTGCTTTCAATTCATCTAGTTTTTCCCTTCCATAAGAGATGCGTGTAATAAATACAAATAATACAGGAACAATAAAGATTGCTAGTGTAGTTGCTGCAAACATACCCCCAAATACTGTCCACCCTATCGTTTTACGCGACTCGGCGGCAGCACCACTTGCAAATGCCAGCGGTAAAACTCCAAGGATAAAGGCCATCGATGTCATAACTATTGGGCGCAGCCGTAATCTTACCGCCGCGATAGTTGCTTTAATTACATCCATTCCTATATCCACTCTTTCTTTAGCATATTCCACAATCAGAATCGCATTTTTTGCAGCCAACCCAATTAATGTAATCAAGCCTATTTGAGCATAAATATTATTAGTAAGATCAGGTAAAAAAGTAAGCGTTATAATAGAACCAAGTGCACCAATCGGAACTGCGAACAGCACGGAAAATGGTACTGACCAACTCTCGTATAAGGCTGCCAGGAAAAGAAATACGAAAACGATAGAGATTGCGAAAATGGTCGTGCTGCTATTGCCTGCTTTTATTTCTTCACTGCTCATTCCCGAAAATTCATACCCATAACCAATTGGTAAATATTGGGCGGCTGTTTCTCTCAGGGCATTTATAGCTTCTCCGCTGCTGTAGCCTTCTTTTGAATTCCCGTTTATTTCTATAGACCTGTAAACATTATAATGTGAGATCAATGTAGGGCTCTCTATTAGCCTGGAAGTTACAAGTGAGCTTAAGGGAATCATATTTCCTTCTCTGTTTCTTACATAATATTTTTGAAGTTCTCCAAGAGAGGAGCGATAAGAACTATCCGCCTGCATTACCACCCTGAAATTTCTTCCATATAAATTAAAATCGTTGATATAATTACTGCCCAGCAATGTTGACATGGTAGCATAAACATCCGATAATGATACTCCTAATTGTTTTGTTTTTTCCCGATCAACATCTACCTGATAACCCGGAGTATGGGCACTAAAAAAAGTGTAAGCTGCCCCTATTTCGGGCCTCTTATTTAACTGGGCTAAAAAATTTCTTGCTACTTTTTCAAAATCCTGAATACTGTCTGTACTGGTAGTTTGCTGAAGCTCAAATGTAAAACCGGAAGTTTGCCCAAGGCCGGGTATTGCTGGTGGGGAAATGGCTAATATTCTCGCTTCTTTTATTCCGCCGGTTTTCTTTTGAATTTGTGCAATTACACTTTTTACATTGTGTGCGCTTCCTTTCCTGTCGTCCCATGGTTTAAGCAAAACGAACATGGTCCCCACATTAGATTTATTGGAAAAGCTGATAATATTCAAGCCCGCAAGTCCTCCTAAAGTTCTTACTTCGGGTATGATCTTTACACTGTCCATTATTCGTTTAAGCATTTCAACGCTTCTTGTGGTGGAGGTGGCTTCCGGCATTTCATAAGTAACATATAGCCTGCCTTCATCTTCAGTAGGAATGAAGCCGGTTGGCTTATTCTTAAAAAGAAAAAATAACCCTACAAATACAACTGCAAGCAATACAAATACATAAGGCGTTCTTTTGATCCACAATACAACGCCCCTTGTATAAGATTTGGTTACTTTACCAAAAAATCTATTGAATGAAGCAAAAAATTTCTCCAATAAATTTTTCTTTTCTTCTTCACCTTTTGAGTGTTTGAGAAGAAGTGTGCACAGAGCAGGAGTAAGAGATAACGCAACAAACGCAGAGATGATAACAGAAACAGCGATAGTAATGGCAAATTGCTGATACAACCTTCCCACTATACCCGGTATAAAACCTACAGGCACAAATACTGCCGCCAGTATCAAGGCAATTGCAATCACCGGCCCGGATATATCATTCATAGCCTTTCTTGTTGCATCCAATGGAGACATGTTTTCAAAATCTATATTATGCTGAACAGCCTCCACTACTACTATCGCATCATCTACAACAATTCCAATTGCCAACACAAAAGCAAATAAAGTAAGTGTATTTATAGTAAACCCGAAAGGAATAAAGAATATAAAAGTGCCTATTAAAGAAACAGGAATTGCCAATACCGGGATTAAAGTCGCACGCCAGTTTTGGAGGAACAAAAACACCACTAATATTACAAGTGTCAATGCTTCAAGAAGTGTGTATACCACTTCTGTTATTGAAGTTTTCACTACAGAAACCGTTTCCAGTGGAATTGTGTAATCAATATCCTTTGGAAAGGATTTTTTTAATTCAACCAACGTTTTTATAATCCTGTCATAAGTTTCCAATGCATTGGCACCTGGTGCCTGGTACATTAATAAAAATGCTCCTGGCTTCCCATCTACAAGTGGGTTGTTACCATAATCAAATTTTCCTAATTCAATCCTGGCAATATCTTTCATATAAACGATATTGCCCGTTGCAGGATTTGTACGAACAATAATATTGCTGAATTCATCCACTGAATTGATACGGCTGTTGGTAAGTACGCTGTACTCAAAACTTTGCAAACCAGGCTGCGGATTACCCCCGATAGTTCCTGCAGCTACCTGCAAATTTTGTTCATTAAGCACCGCTGAAATATCTGCAGGAGTAATGCTCAGGGCAGCAAGTTTCTCAGGATTCAGCCAAATGCGCATTCCAAAATCATCTCCGCGGGAAAGAATATCACCTACACCATTCACCCGCTGCAAGGCATCCTTGACGTAAATATTTACATAATTACCAATAAACTTGGAGTCATGAGTTCCATTGGGCGAGTAAAATGCAAGGGCCACCATTATGCTGGGGTTCCTTTTACGAACTGTAACGCCTAAACGCTTTACTGCATCTGGCAATGAGGGTTCTGCGATGCTTACCCTGTTCTGTACATCTAGAGATGCTATATTGACGTCGGTGCCTACATCAAACACCACGCTAATGCTGCTTTGTCCGCTGGATGTGCTATTGCTGGTGATGTAAGACATTCGCGGAGTACCATTAATCTGCGTTTCCATGGGTGTAGTGGTAGTCTGCTCCACCGTCTTCGCATCAGCACCGGTAAAGCTGCCGGTAACATTCACAGTTGGTGGGGTAA
>JBKJRY010000178.1:0-4377 GCA_046593045.1 Chitinophagaceae bacterium
TATCTCTCAGAGAGCCGATGCGCAGGAAGTTGCGGACTGAATTGTAGTAGTGATAGAAGCCTTATGAAAGTAAGGATTAGCGAAGGATTCAGCTCATTCGTTTGTACCAAGAACAACCACCATTGAAAGATGGGATGATTAAGTTTAGTTCAATAGTGTATTTGATTTTTCAAATACTGAATGAGAAGAGCCGTGTGCATTGAGAGGTGCAAGCACGGTTCTGTGGAGGGCTTGGGCTGAAATGCCCTTGCCTATCCGACTCTTCTTCTTCAAAATTAAGAATAGCCAGAACAATAAAAAGAAACCGCCGATGTCTGGTGTTAGTGCCGATGGAATTGTAGCCCTGCTTCACCAACATCAGTTTGAAGCCTTAGCAAAATTTATCATAAGCCACCCAATGTTTTAGAAAACCAAATTCGTCAATTCCGCTATCATAAAATTTCCGGAGCAAATAAATTTTCATATTAATCCAAATCCTCAAAAACTAAAAACAAAATGATGTGGGAGAAAATAATTTTAGATAATTTCATTGAATAAAAAGCCTCAATTTTTGCAGGGAGTGACGAGACGACTGCGACAAACCAAAGTCGGCAAAAGAAATAAAATCAATTTAAACATCATGCTTACTAACATCAATCCAAAATTACCGATGCGTAGCAAAGCCGTAACCAAGGACTTTTACCTGAACAAGTTGAGGTTTCAGGAGCTTGGAGACTATAACGACTATTTAATGGTTGGAAAAGATAATATAGAAATTCATTTTTTTGAATTTAAAGAGCTTAACCCAAAAGAAAACTATGGACAAGTGTATATCAGAACTGATGATATTGACAAACTTTATCAATCATTGTTGGACAATAAAATAAGTATCCATCCAAATGGACATTTACAAATCAAACCGTGGGGACAAAAAGAATTTGCATTACTTGACCCTGACAACAATTTGCTGACCTTTGGACAAAGTAGCGGCCCCGGGGGCGCTTTCACTGAATAATCATTTGCCTGGCAATGAAAACCCAGCGCGGAAAGAAATTGATTAGTTTTAATTTTAGGCAATACACAAGTTGGTGGTAAGATTTATGCAACCCTTCTTCGTAATTATAATATGTTTTATTTCAGCATTTCAAACAGCACAAAAGAATACTGACTATTATTTTCCACCAGAATGGGAACCCCAGGAATCTATTTGGCTGGGATGGAGCCTGGATCCGGGGATTCAACAAGTGCAGGATGAAAATGTAAGAGACATTTTACAACAGCAGTTCCCCGGTTACACACTTGTTCAAATAAACCCTTTAGGCCTTAATCGTAATGGAGGCGGCATGCATTGTGCTACGCAACAACACCCAAAATAGTATATTATACGTCCCAGCGAAGTCTCCCTTTACGAGACTCGACGTGTGGAGAGCAATAATGTCTATTTTGGTTTTTGGTAAACTATTGATCCGCTTACATACACAATCATAGCCTTCTGTAATCTCAGAGAAATGCAACGAATTAAAGCACGTTATTGTGTAAGATAAGTACTATCACTTGCGGATATTTGTTGCTTAACGGCCATAAACCAATATTCAATATAAGGCTACGATAGCCTTATGCTCGCCGACTCCCCTTCGGGACGAGGCTCGGATTAAGCCCCCGCTTTCACGGAGGCTTTCCTAATCTCGGATCGTGCTGGCTTTCAACCAGGCGTAATTAATACATGACATGAATATTTTTAATTGACCCATCAGGTCTCGTAATTTCAAGCTGGTACAATCCATGAGCTAAATTGAAATCCCACTTAATTAATTCCGTACTGTTTCCGTCTGCACGAGTGATTTGCTTCGCCAGAACCGCCTGGCCCACCTTATTCAACAGGCGTAGTCCGTACTTACCTCCCGGCTCGTTCATAAACTGCAGGTGGATCTTTCCATCTGTGATTGGGTTCGGATAGATAACAATATCCGTTTTCAGGCTTCCCATCAACACTTTCACTACTTGTGTGAGATTTGTTTTTCCATCCTTATCTGTGCTCCGTACCCGGTAATAATTGTAACCATTCACGGGACGATCATCCGCCGCGAGGTAACTGGCTGATCCGCCGGTGTTAGCTTTGGCATTTGTTACACTAAGCGTGTTAAAATGAATTCCATCATCAGACTTTTCAACTGTATAATTATTAATATTGATCTCGTTTTCAACAGTCCATTCGACATTGATATCAGCTGCCTGCCTGTATGCTTTTACAGAGGTGAAAGTAACCGGCAACACAACTGAAGGTGAGAATACAATGCTGAACCTGTCTCTTGCATAGGAGCCTGCTATGTTTGCGATAGTGAAATTAACTGTGGTTGTTCCATTCATATCTATTGGAGTTTTGGTATGCAGGTAATTATCTTCCAAAAATCCTGTGAGACCTTCAGCGTTAAGATTAGCAGTTATCAGCTCAAATCGATATGCCTGTACCCGAACACCTCTGAGATCGAGAAATATAGTATCCTGCTCCATGATGGAATTTCTACGCTCTATTGATAACAATTTGCCGCTGTTTCTTATGGCCATGTTTTCTGAAACGTTTGATAACTTCTTGACATCCATCGCATCCAAAGCATTACTGTATTTACCGGAATTGTATTGCAATAGCACCCCATCAGCAAGAAACGCTTCCCTGGAACTAGAATTTATACCATTTAAATTAATGCGTAGCTCGCCATTTGTAGAAGTTATCCTCTGTGGCGTGGTCAACAATTCACTTCCTGACGCCTTAACATTTTCTCCAAACGTTAGCGTTCCATTAGTTGACGCGCCTAAAGCACTTTGGATAACAAACGCCTGTCCACTTTGTATATAATTATGAACAGTACCTGCGGGACCATAAGCTGCCGATGTCAAAAGATTTACATAATTGCCTCCGGATAAATAAAGCGTTTGATAGACACCAAGCCCATACAAACTGCCCGGGCTTGTGTTGATCGTTGGATCCCATACGATTACTGCTTCGGCGATTTCAGTACTTACTCCAATAGGAAGACTTTTAATATTTATCGCTGAGGCATAGGGATTCCCAACAAATTCAAATTTACCAAGCACAACTGTAGTAGATGGCGGAGGATTTGCAGGTGTAAATAATGTTCCTTTTGTTTCCAATATTGTTGCGTTCGCAGGAGCGTTGAAAGTATTTACACTTCTATCACCTCTTACGAATACGAAATATCCTTTTTTGTTATAGATCGTAACCTGTGTAGAAGCCGGTCCGAAATAAGTATCCGTAGCATAGTCATAAGTTTTGATCGAAGGTCCGGGAGTAGTATAGTAATCAAATCCGGGAGTAGGTTGAGTAGCTGCACCTGCCACGTCGCTTGTAATCATAGTGCCGTATCCGGGTTTTAGATTAGCACCAGCGGGTATCGCGCCAATACCCATAGCGGCGGTCGCACCTTCCTGCCAGGCTTGCTTAATAGTCTGGCTGCCAGACGTAGGTATTGCCAGCAATTGCCATGATTTTGGATGGAATAATCCTGAGCCTATATAACGCTCTACCGTCACATTGCCTGTAATTGTATGGCCCGTCATATTTCCCAGCCATGCCGTTTCTGTTTGGGTCGATTTTAGGGTAAGGTTACCATTAGTAGTAAATATGGTTCCTGAAGGTCCATAAGTTACCGAATGATAAATGTCCAGCGGTCCGGCAAGTGAGACACCTGATGGATTACTGATGATCAAATATCCGAGTGCATTATTAAGGAAGGTAGATGCTGGAATCGTTTGAGCTGCGCCTCCATTCATATTCAAGGAGCCATTCATTGCAATGATTGAATTTGGATTTACTTCGCTTATTTGGTTGCCTAGAGTTAAAGTTCCTGAGGCGTTGATAGTAACAGTTGCACCCGATTGAATATATAAATTAGTTATTGCCGGTACGGCGCTGTTAATTATAGGCAGACGTCCATTACCTGGAAGCGGTACATATACATCGGGACACGCAGTTGTGGGAACTGTATTTCCACTCCAGTTGCTTGCGGTATTCCAATCAGTGCTGGTAGTACCGGTCCAGTAGTTATTGATCAGCAAGGTCACCACATTAGAAGTAAGTGAAGAATTACATGGCGCGGCTGTAGTTACGTTAGCCCGGTATTTATAACCTATCATAGCCGGCGTTGCTCCGGTGATATTCAATGTGCCCGTGGTTGCATTCGAGTAAACGCCACCGTTAGTGATGTTAGTAAACCCTGCACCGGCGTCAACCTGCCATTGATAGCTAACCGCGGTGCCTGTTGCAGTTACCATAAAGCTTGTATTGCCACCCGCGCATATTGGCGTACTCGCAGGCTGTGCGGTTATTGCAGCAGGATCGCTGACGGTAACAATTCCTGAGCCGGTAATATCCGCAGCTAC
>JBKJRY010000263.1:0-19518 GCA_046593045.1 Chitinophagaceae bacterium
CCTGTTTTATATCCAAACCAATAACCTGCCACATTGCCGGCAAACGAGGCAACAATTACAAATAGTAATATAAGCCCATAGTGGAAATTAAAAAAAACCGAAATATCATAATGGACATTAAAAAAATTAGAGGCAAGCTCATGTATGTAAATGCCGGCTGTAAATAATAAGCTGTCGCCCGGCAAAAAAAATCCGGCAAACAGGCCGGTTTCAGCAAATATTATTAATATCATTACATATAGCCCTCCGTGATAAATAACCCATTCTATAAATTGCTGATAAATCCCCATTGCTCATAATTTATTTTTAAATGCCGACAAGCCAGGCCTGTCCTTATTTTATTAAGCGTTATTTCTAATAACTTTTGAACTAAATCACTTTGAAATGCACCCATGATTTTTAACCTTTAATAATACTGTCACCAAAATTATTTTTCGACCATGCACTAAGAAAAAATACGATCAATCATGTGCTGGACCGCGAATTTAATTTTTCTAGTAATTATTAAATAAGTCACCAGGCTTAGAATTAAGACAAGAAAAATAATACTTGTAATAGTTGCGCCCAGGCCTACACCTCCTGCACTTACCGGCTGTGAAAGCAGGTCGCCCAAAGAAGCTCCGAGCGGCCGGGTAAGAATATATGCTAACCAAAATGATAGAATCGAATTCATCTTTAAATATTTGTATGCCAGAAATATTAAACCTATTACTGTGGCAAAGAGCAGCGTCGCATAGACGTAACCAAGGCCCGAACTTTCAGATATAAGGTCTCCGGCGGACGTGCCTAAAGAGAAGGTGAACAGAATGGCAAACCAGTAAAAAAATTCTCTTTTTGTGGTATTTATCTTATGTACCGATAAAGTTTTTTCACTTAAGTACCACCATATAAAATCTGCAATTAACATCACACCGAATATGATGGAAGTGGTGGTTAGTGCTACGCCAAGGTTATCTACTAAATTGTCTGATATCAATGTGCCCACAATGCTTAACAGTACTACCGCTGTCCAGTAAATTGCCGGTCTGTACCTTTTTCCTTTAAACTGGAAAAAGAGAACGATCACTAATATGCCGCTCATTACGTATGATGTATTTACTAAACCTAAATTTAGCGTAACTGATAAATAATCAGCGGCAGTTTCACCTACGGTAGTGGCCAATATTTTTATAATCCAAAAGGTTAAGGTTACTGCAGGAACTTTGTTCAACATTTTATCAGGCGTTGTTTGCATGTGTTATCATTTATTTTCTGTAAAAAACGATTGGAATCATTTGAACTTATAAACCAGGCCCGGCATGAAATGTCCGTATGCATACTGAAGATTAAATGTTATCGTGTTTTTCTTTTCATTAGGCGCTTTTAATTTTGAGTAACGATGGTAATTGTTTACCACCTCTTTACCGGTCAAATACCCTAAAGCTGCACCTACAAAAACATCGGTAGCCCAGTGCTTATTTTCTGTGATCCTGCTAAGGCCGATCAGCGTTGCAGCACTATATGCTATGATCGGGTAAATAGGCTTGTCTCTATATTCCAAAGCAAAAACAGTTGCTGCGGCAAAGGCTACCGTAGTATGGCCGGAAGGAAAAGAACTATAAACCTTTTTACCGCTGGAGGTTGTTGCCGTTTTAGAGAAGGGCCCTAAAAATTTTGGTTCAGGTTCTTCCCCTGGTCCATAATAAGATGGCCTTGTGCGCCCCGACAAAAATTTCGTTACGCTCTCGACGGCTGCTCCTGTGATATATGCCTGTGTCGCGAGCAGAGTGGTAGTTTGCATTTTTACATTTTTAAAAATAAAACCATAAGCCCCAAAAGCCGCAAGGGTATAACCTTCATAATTACCCCCAAAATTGGTAATGTATTTACTTACATTATTCAGGCCCGTATTTCTGTTTCGAAGTTTTAAGGCGCCTCTCTGTATCGGTTCATCAGCGAAAGAAAGCGCGACTGTTGCGAGTGTGAATTTGCCCAGTTTACCCCAATCCTTCCTGGTCATGTGAAAGGGCTTTGTAAAAGATTGCTTCAGATCACTGCCAAGTAAAACAAAATAACTCTTCGGAGTAAGCCTGGTATATTCATTATAAGCTACCGGAGCGATATTATTTATCTGGCCTCCGGCGCTGTCGGTTTTTTGGCTTAAACTGTCGAGTTTATTAATTAATGTATCTGCTCGTTGAGAAAGTCCTGCTGCAGGTATTGACAAAAATAGAAATAGCCATAATCTAATTTCCAATCGCATAGATAGGTGTTATAAAGGTTTAATCGTTTACAAGAATAAAGGCATTAAATCGCTTCATAAAGCGTGATTGAATTAATTAACCTTTAATCATAATCATATTTTGATCGTTTTAAATTACGGGCATATAAAAACGGAATGTCTCCGCGAGTTATTCGTTAATTGAAATGGATGACTTTCGTTAAGAATACAGTTGTAAGTTTTCATGAAATGGTTGGGTTTAATAAATATCCTTTCGCTTACATATTTTCCCGGGCATAAAATACAAGCAAATTCTATTGAAATTCTGAATAAAACAATTGTGTAAACATGAGAAATTTAAAATGTTGGCCTGGATACAAATTTATTTGCCCAACCCTTATGCAAAAAACTACCACTATTATTAATACAATCCTGCCTTTAATTTAAAATTTTAATATGTCCGTTTTAATTTATGTCTCTATTCCTGTATTGATTTTTTTGACATGCATTCAAAATATTAATTATCCCCATAAATTAAATCGCAAAGACCCTTCAGGTGTGTTAATCCGAACTAATAATGAAGACGCAATCGTTGGAAGATGGATAACAGTTGAAAAAAACCTTGAAGTAGAAGTTTACAAGCAGGATAATAGTTTCAAAGCAAAAATTATTTGGTTTAAAGTGCAGGACACAACCCGGCCACTTAATACCCGCATGGATGAACAAAACCCAAACCACGCTCTTCGCAATCGGAAATGGCTAGGCATGGAAATATTGCGCAGTTTGAGGTATAACGCTGATGACAACGAATGGCAGGAGGGAATTATTTACGACCCGAAGCATGGACGGGAATGGGATTCTGTTGCATGGATAAATGATGCCGGATTGCTTAAAGTAAAAGGTTACTGGGTTTTTAAATGGATTAGTGAAACACTAGTCTTTGAAAAAGTATAGGGGTTGATGCACTTTGTAAATTGACTATTCACTAATTGAAACGATTTTCTGTAAACGCAGTCCTGTCTGAAGGCCTGGATTTATAATGAGAGAACATACAAAAAAGATACTATTATCTTTCGATGTGGAAGAATTTGATCTTCCGGTTGATTACGGAATCAATTTCCCCCTTTCCGAACAAATGGCGGTAGCAAAAGAAGGGCTTGATAATATTGATGAAATCCTAAAAGATGAAATTATCAGATGTACCTTATTTACCACCGCAAATTTTGCCCGTCATTTTCCTGAAAAAATAACATCGCTTTCCGGCATTCATGAAATTGCATCTCACACTTTTTATCATTCTTCATTTAGTCGTGAAGACCTGTTACATTCAAGGCTGGCTCTGGAAAATATCATCTCAAAAAAAGTATTGGGTCTCAGGATGCCATGCATGAAAAAAATCGAAGCCGGTTGGATAAAAGAAGCAGGCTACAATTATGATTCGTCAATAAATCCAACCTGGATACCCGGACGATACAATAATATCAGATCTCCCCGAACTTGTTATACAGATGCTGGGATAACCAGGATTCCTGCATCAGTTTCTGCACATTTTCGAATTCCGTTGTTTTGGCTGGCATTTAAAAATTTACCTTATGCGTATTATAAAAAACTCGCTTTGGAAACTCTTGAGAAGGACGGCTGTCTGTCATTGTATTTTCATCCGTGGGAATTCGCTGATTTAAGTAATTATAATATCCCAACGTTTATCAAACGAAAATCGGGTATTGATTTGCTGAATAAGCTAAACAGGTTGGTAGCAGATTTAAAAAACGAAGCGGAATTCTCGACGATCCAATCATTTGTTTCTTGCGTCGCCGGAATAAAAGACCAAAGTGAGAAAAGTCATTAAGCAACCCAACCCTTTTACTGAGATACCAAACTATGTTTTTAGAAGAGAAAATATGGCAGAAAACGTTTATTGACACCAGATAAAATGTTCGTACAATTTCTGAAGGAGACATGGTGGCGTTACATACGCATCAGATTTGGCCAGGTAATGATGAATATATAACAATGGATTTTTTTAGGTTTGACGAAAACAATAAAATTGTAGAACATTAGGATTTAATTCAACAAATACCAAAGGTTTCAGCAAATAATAATACTATGTACTAGAAAATGTTGAAGATTAATCAAACCACGTATTCAGTTCTTTCTTTAAATTCTCCCATTGTTGCTTATCGCCGGTGATAACCTGAAGCACCTCTTTGGCCTTTGACGTTCCAAATCCTAAAACTTGCTTCAGTCCAATATGTGGTGGTAATGCCAGTTCTCCACTGTTTACAACGGCATCAATAATAAAAGGCTTTTTGCTATTCTTTGCCATAATGATTGCCTGCTCTATGTCTTCAGCTTTTTCTACTCTGATGCCCTCACCGCCACAAAGTTTTGCATATTCAGCAAAATTTACGTTTTCCTGATGTAGGGCATCTAGAGCAGGTGCAAGACCTACCTGTTCCATTTCAAGTTTTACGAAACTCAATTGACCGTTGTTGAGCACTAAAATTTTAACGGGCAAGTCATACCGAATTGCAGTAATAAAATCCTGCATGGCCATATTGAATGCGCCATCACCGAAAATAGACCATACCTCCCGATCGCGGAAAGCAAACTGAGCACCCATAGCGGATGGTAAGCCTACGGCCATAGAGCCGTGATTGAATGAACCGATGATTCTACGTTGCGAATGAAAAGATATATGTTTGATCGCCCATATTGCCGAGGTTCCTGTTTCTACCGTAAATATGGCTTCATCTGAAGCGTGGTCATTTATAAACCGTGCAAATATTTGTGGGTGAAGTGGTTCAATGTCTCTTTCTGGTGAAGCTTCCGCCAGCTTATCTTCCCGATATTTTTTAAAACTTTTGGTAAGCTTATCTACGAAATCCGAATCTGTTTTTTCTTCAACTTTTGGGAGTAAACTTTCTACGAAATTCTTTACGTCTCCATGTATTCCAAGTTTTACGGCGGTGCGGTTACCAATATTCTCTGCACGAACATCTACCTGAATCGTATCGGTCTTGTGCGGCAAGAATTCGATGTAGGGAAAATCTGTTGCCAGCATTAACAATAAATCGCACTTCATAATTCCTTGGTAGCCGGAAGGATTTCCAATGAGCCCGGTAAGACCAACAACATTATCGGTATCATGGTCGAAAATATCAGAAGCTTTTAGGGTATGTGTTATAGGCGCTTTCAATTTTTTGGCCAATGCCAAAACTTCTTCCCTTGCATCACGACAGCCATGACCAGCCAATATAGCGATCCGCTTCGCCTTGTTTATCATTTCAGCAGCCAGATTTATCTGCCGTGTGCTGGGCACCAATGTTGCTTCAGATTTAATTAAAGGGTAAACGAATTCCTGATTTTCTGCTTTCATTTCAGCAACATCTGCAGGCAATTCTATTCTACAAACGGTACGATGGTTAATTGCAATTTTTATAGCCCGCTGGATGATCTGAGGTGCTTCTTCTGGTGTTCTGATGATGGCCTGGTATTCGCAAACATCGTCATAAATTTTTTTCAAATCTACTTCCTGAAAGTAATTGGTTCCCTGCAATGCCCTGGGAATTTGTCCTGTAATTGCCAGGACCGGCGTTCTTTCTTTTTTTGCATTGTACAATCCATTTATAAGATGCAATGCTCCCGGACCAACCGTTCCGGCACAAACCGCCAGATTGCCTGTCGTTTCACTTTCTCCAAATGCCGCACAAGAGGCATTGCCTTCGTGCTTAAAACCACGCCATTTTACTTCTTCACTTTTTTCAATCGCTTTACAGAAAAATTCAGGGCATCGCCAGTTACACCGTACACATTCCGTACGCCTGTATCTATAAGAATTTGTAATAATTGTTCCGAAACATTCATAAGTATTTTTTTAAACTAAGATGTAAGCACCTCCGTTAGTAGCAATGATGACTAATGCAGCAATTACAAAAATTAAATCATAATGCCAGCCATAGCCTTTATCAGCATAAAAACCGGTATGCCAAACAAAAAGTTTTTTTTGAATGGCACCAAGCATGGTTAGCAATACTATGGCAGCACCTATCTGAGGAAAAATTCCGAGTCCGATTGAGAAAGCTGCTACTATCTCGGCTATCCCTAAAACCCGGGTTGCCGATGGAGAAAGCCCTACACTTTTACCTCTTTCCACAGGTTTCATAGCGTGGCTTTTACCACTAGAGAAAAATACAATCGCTACAATTATCCTTAGCAATAAAAGCGAGGTTGGTATTAAGAAAGATAAATCTAGTATCATAGTATACATTTTTAAAATGCAGAATATTATTAATTACTGTTATTTTAATCTTATCTGTATTCGGGGTTTTCAAACTCCCATCGTTCCCCGTTATCCCAATCTTTTCGGGAGTTTCCATAATGCGGATAGCCCCCTTGCTTTTTTAAAGTAGAAGCCAAATGAAGCAGGTTATAAGTCATAAACGTTGTGTTTCTATTGGTGAAATCAGAATCTGTACCCAATGGAGGAGATAGTTTTTTTCCTTTCCATTCTCTATCCCCGTAACTGGCTCCCGGACCAACTTCGCCAATCCAGCCTGCATCTGCCTGGGGCGGGATAGAATAACCAATGTGTTGTAGCGCATACAAAATACCCATAGCACAATGTTTTATGCCATCTTCATTACCTGTGATGATAGTACCTCCTACTTTTCCATAGAAAAGATATTGACCTTTATCATTGGTCATTCCACTCATGGCATACAAACGTTCAATCAATTTTTGGGCTATAGATGATTTTTCACCGAGCCAAATTGGGGTTCCCACAATTAGAATGTCTGCTGAAAATATTTTCTTGAAAAGTTCCGGCCATTCGTCTTTTTCCCAACCATGCTCCATCATATCAGGTTGCACTCCGGTTGCTACGTCATGATCCACAAAACGAATTTCTTCAACGGCTACATTTTCTTTTTCCATTATGGATTTCGAAACCTGGAATAAGGTACCTGTATGGCTCGTCTCTGGTGATTTTTTTAAGGTGCAGTTTACAAATACTGCTTTGAGATTATTGAAATTGATTTCTTTCATTTATTCTGATTTTATTGGTTATAATTATTTTTTCCCGTTTTGTGCTGAGAGCGCCAATTTTTTTAAGCAATAAGCTTTTCTGAAAGTCGCAATAGGGCAGGCTATAATATATCTTGTTTCTTTATTTTTCATAACTTAATAATTAATCCCGCAAACTTTTTATTTTAATTGAGTTTGTTTCCTGATTTTATGTAGGGTAGAAAAAACACCATACGCTACCATTACGCCTATAAAAATATATACCCAAAAAGGAATATTCTTTCCTGCGATGATGAGGTATATATAGGCTGAGATAAAACAGATGCCGGTCAGAAGTAGAGAAAGGAGGAAAGATTTCTTTTGCCTGATATTTTTAATAGTCCGTCCCAGGCAAAGAAAAAAGAAGGGAATAGCTCCAATATAAATACCCCCAAAGATGTAAGGATTTACTCCATACTTTTCGCCGAGGCTTAAAAACCAATTTGTAAAAACATGCCACCATTCCATTAGTTAAATATTTTAAATGCGATTTTTAAAAGCCTTTTGATAGTAGCTGTTAAAGACTGCTGTTTGTATTCAAGAATAATTTTCTGGTTGATCCTTGACGCTACGGGATAAGGATATATTTTATTAAAAATGTCTTCAATAGAGAGATGACTCGTATTGGCCAATATTAATTCCTGTATCAATTCTCCTGCATTAGGAGCAATCATCGTTCCACCTAAGATTACCTGTTTTTTAAACCAGCTTTTTTTACTGATAAACAGGATCGCCTTTCCATACCCGTAACTATCCGTTACGGCCCTGTCATCATCTCCAAAACTTTCTTCAAGTTTTATATACTTAATATTTCTTTGCTTTAACTGCTTTTCGTTTAAGCCAAAAGTTGCCAGTTCAGGATCAGTAAACGTAACCCACGACATGTGATCATTTGATAGTTTTTTCTTTATGGGTGAAAAGAGATTATTGAGAATGATGCGGGCATGAAATTCTGCAGCATGAGAAAACAGGAGGTCGCCGGCAATATCGCCACAAACAAAAACATTTTTATTAGTTGTTCGTAGATATTGGTCTTTAACAATCTTGTTATCTTTTGTTTCAATACCGGCTAATGATAATTGCAAAGGCTCTAATACTAACTCTCTTCCTATTCCTGCAAAAACTGCATCAAAGGTTTGAGTAAAAGTATCGCCATTTTTATGTTTTATTACTGCTTCATTTGCTGAAGTAAATTTTTCAATTGATACATTGAAATAAAAGTTTATTCCTTCTTTCTTTAATCGCTGTAACAATATACCGGCAAGCGCTTCATCATCATGCGATAGAATTTTATCTCCTCTGTCGATTATAGTTACTTCACTTCCTAACCTATGCAATGCCTGCCCTAATTCAATACTTATCGGGCCACTTCCAATCATTAGAAAACGGCCTGGTAAATCGTTGATGTGAAAGATATTTTCATTGTCAAAATAATTCACAAGATCAACACCCGGTATTTTTAATTTTCGTGGTTTTGAGCCTGTAGCCAACACAATTTTCTTTGCCGTGTACTTTTTTCCATTCACCTCTACTTCATTCTTTCCTGAAAATTTTGCATAGCCTAACACCAAATCAACACCTTGTTCTTCAAGCCATTTCGCATTCTCATGTTTTCGAATGATCTCCTGCTTTGCATACACATAGCCGATTGCCTTTTCAATATCCACTTCTCCGTGTACATGCATTCCAAATTCGCCGGCAATCTTAGCATTATGCACAATTCGCGAAACATGAATTAATGCTTTGCTGGGAACACATCCATCGTTCAGGCATTCACCTCCTATTTCTTTATCACTTTTTACTATCATCAAAATTTTGAAGCCGGCTTTTGCCATAAATAGACCAATGCTAAGTCCTCCAGATCCGGCTCCTATCACAATTGTATCGTAGTTTTTTTCTGCCATATCAGTTATGATTTTATTCAAAAATTTATTATGCTTTTTCTAAAGACTAATTTTCTGTTCAGGCTAAAGATGTAAAATTAAAGCTTATCCTGCCGCAGTTGTTTTTTAAAAGTTTTCACCATTGCTTGTTGAGAGTAACCCAGTTGATACATGAAAAAGACGAGGAAAAAAATAGAATGGGTTTTATAAATTTTGTTATAAATATATTTCCTGGCAGAAGTAAATTACTGCCCCTGGCATAATGGTAAATTTATTACGCTTCCTGAGACGGATTATGAGATGCTGATGTTCCATAACAGTATGTTCTTCGCAAAAACCACTTGTGTTATTAAAAAGATATTTCGTAACAAACAAGCTCTGGTCACCAAAGCGAAATGCATTTATTTTGAAACGGGTAAACCAGCAATTTGCATTTAAAACCCAATGTTTATAATCGAATGAAAGCCTGAAACACCCTGCTTCAAAACCACGTTTAACCGCCTGCGTGATGTCGTTAATGAATGTTGGCGGAGGAAACGTATCAACATGTAAATAATAAAGAATATCGGTTGTGGCTAAAGATGCACCACAGTTCATTTGAGCAGCCCTTCCTTTTTTACTGCTAAGAAATACCCTGATTCCTTCAGATCCTGCTACTTCAATTGTATTATCTGTGCTTCCTCCATCTATTACAATTATTTCTTTGATGACATTACGTACATCATCTTCCCATAAAATACCGTAAAGATTTTTTTATTATACGCTCTTCCTTATATACAGGGATGATTACACTAATCATTTCACAATTTTTATGGTATGTATTAGGATATCATTTGATTCAAAATTTACTTATAAATTACTTAGCAACATCCGCCACCAACATAGAACCGGGTACTTCTTTCAATTTTGAAAATAATACCAGCAGCATGTCCTGGAAGATGTCTTTGGCATCATCAGGCGTACCTCTATTGTTTACTATGAGTCCTTCAACAGTGCATAGTTTTCTTTATATAATGCTTCATAAGAACTTTTGGTCCCTTTTCTAAGATTGTTAATTAATTGTTCCGAACTATTATTCATGGTAAGACTTTAAAGGAATTGATTTTTTTAAAAGAAATCATAAATACTGCTATTGTTATACCTATCAGCAGCATTTCATTTAGTTAGTCGTGAATATTAGTCATTACTGACAATGCAGGACAATTATTTTTTGAACCACTTTAATTCCAGGCAACTTCTCAATTGAAGTTTTGCCTTGCGGATTATTTGCCAGAAGTTGGCTGATGTTATTTCTAATTCAGAATAGATGATGTCAGAGTCATGGCCCTCTAAATATTTTAACTGAATAGCAGGAGACGATTTTACAATTTGACTCTTGGTTGGATTGATCTCCCAGGCATACTTAATTTTAAATTAAGCCTGGTGACCTGAATAAGTTTTGAATAATACTTTCTATCATATTCACTTAAATATTATTAACCCTTGCTTCCTCGATATCCAACTGGCGCAGATGCTTACGTACAATTTCTTCATCCAGCATAAATCTTCCTATTTTTTTTAATCAGGCGGGTTCTTTGGGAACATATCAGGTCAAGGTAAATTTTCTTTATTTCTTTTGCCGTGCATACGTCATTAAATAAAATATGCTTGTTTTCTTAGTCGAGCAATAATTTTTGCAATACGGGGTTTGTTTCTAATTGTTCTCCGTATTTATCCTTCATGTATTGCGATGCCTGTCCACTAAGTTCCTTTTGAAGTGTCCGCCCTTGCGCTTCCACAGTGGTTGTTTGGTCGGGGTCGGCCACTTTCAGCTTTATAATCAGGTAAGGCAATGTTAAACCCTGCAGCAACAGGGTGAGCAGTATCACAATAAAAGTAATAATGAGAATAAGGTTGTTACCCTCAATAACAATTTTT
The DNA here is from genome assembly GCA_046593045.1 of Chitinophagaceae bacterium. Lineage (GTDB taxonomy): Bacteria > Bacteroidota > Bacteroidia > Chitinophagales > Chitinophagaceae > Ginsengibacter. The sequence goes on from JBKJRY010000263.1 coordinate 11,065, forward strand.
CCTTTTTACCACGGAAGGGAAAATGTCTTCACAAAAGTGAAGCATTTCATAGCTTCAATTACTCCTTCTTTTACACCCAAACCCGAATCTTTAATACCCCCAAAAGGCGAACGCTCAATGCGGTAACCGGGCACTTCATTAATATTTACGGTTCCTACTTTCAATTCTTTTACAAAACGAATTGCATATTCCATATTGTTGGTAACAACACCGCTTGACAATCCATACGCAGTAGAATTACTTAATGCAATGGCGTCATCAATATCTTTAAAGCTCATGATGGGTGCTAAGGGGCCGAAAGATTCATGAACTACCATATCTGCATCCCTGGGAACATCCACTACGACAGTTGGTTCCATTAAAGCGCCGGTACGATTGCCTCCCAGTATTACTTTAGCGCCCTGCTCTACTGCTTTTTTTACCGCGTTTTCTAGATACACAGCAGCGGGTTCATCTATTACCGTTCCTACCATAGTTGCAGGATCAGCAGGGTCACCGCAATTATATTCTTTAGCTTTCTCTACAAATTTTTTAATGAATTCATCCTTAATTTTTTCATGTACCAAAATTCTTTTCACAGCCGTGCAGCGCTGCCCTGAATTACGGAAGGAGCCTTCGGCGGCAAGAAATACCGCTTTCTCCATGTCAGCATCTTCCATAATTATCAGTGGATCGTTGCCGCCTAATTCCAGTATCACTTTTTTATATCCTGCAGCCGACGCTATGTGTTTACCTACAGCAACGCTTCCAGTAAAAGAAACAATCGCCACCGCCGGATCCTTCACCAGCGGTTCTGCGATTTCGTTAGTTGGCCCCAATAACACGCTTAGCATATAGTGCGGCAGTCCCGCTTCATACAGTAATTCAGTAAGCTTAATGGCAGTCAGGGGGGTCTTTTCGGAAGGTTTTAAAATCACCGGGGTGCCTACAGCAATGGCGGGGGCTATTTTATGTATAACCTGGTTCAGCGGATGATTGAACGGAGTAATGCAAACAGCAAGTGAGAGTGGCTCACGGAGTGTAAATATCTTTCTTGCTTTACCGTTAGGGGTAATATCGCATGAGAAAATCTCTCCATCGTCCTTCAATGTTTCAATAGCAGCAAATAGAAACACATCCTGTGCCCGTTCGGTTTCGTATCTTGCCTCACGGATTGCCAGCCCCGACTCCGCGCTAATGAGTTGCGCAAATTCTTCTTTGCGTTCCAAAAAAAGATGCCGTGCTTTTTCCAAAATATTGTAGCGGTCGTATCTTGATAAAATCTGTCCTCCTTTCAATGCTGCCTCAATAGCTTCCTGCGCATGTGAAGCGTTTGCCTGTGTGACGGTGCCTACCAAACGATTATCATAAGGACTACGCACTTCCAATAGTTTACCGGATTTAATTTTTTTGCCGGCCACATAACAGGAAAGATTAATAACGCCGGCGCCGTTTCCGGCTATTAATTTTTTAATTTGTTTTGCTGTTGAAGTTTCAGAGGCCTTCATAATTATTTAATTTTGTCCGATATTTTTCTGTTTGAAAACTGAGGGGTTAAGCTCTATGGCTACTACTCACTACCGTTAAATGTTGATTTTCACTTTCAGTCATTTGTTCCATTGACAGTAAAATCAAATATGTCAAAGTTTCTTGGATCGCCCGCTGCTTTCATTTTATAAATTGTATTTAACGGATGAGATATAATCATCGGAACCATTTCTTCATAGCGCCCTCCATGCGAACGAAGCGTGCCATCTAATGCCGACAAATCGTGATATTTAGGGCGGCGGCCTACCACCACATCTCTTCCCGATAAAACTACAAGGTCGCCGGTACGGTCTTCCGGTTGTTCCAATACCCGAATGGCAGTAGCTTTATCATATACTTCGGTAATTCCCGGCTGAACAGCAAGCCAGCTTTTTATTTCATTTGTTCGTGATGTATCGCTGAGATGCACCACTACATATGAGCCTAACGCCCCATGATGCTTTACATAAGGATCCGTTATCGGGCAAATAACACGAAAGCCATCACCCCCAAATTGCGCTTCCAGCATATCTTCTATAAATAGCACCTTGGGAGTTCCATCCTCTTTTACTTTTGCATTCATACCATGATCCGCCGTAGCGCCGACTATAGCGCCTAAGTCTAATAATTTTCCAATTTCTTTATCCATCGCCTCATAAAAAGCGAGAGATTCTTCTACTTCGGGTGAATAGGTATGTTGCATGTAATCAGTAAGCGAGAGATATAAAAAATCGGCCAATCCTTTTTTAATAAAGGCTACCCCTGCACGTAATACAAACAAACTGGCATCACCACTGTAGATAGTGGGAGTAGGATGGCCAACAATTTCTTCTACCGCATCTATGCCGTGTGTTTCTTTCTTTGCCTGGTTGGCTTTCTCGGCAGAGATGGCTATACCATTCATTTTATATGAAAGAATATCTCTCAATTTTTCTTTGGCTGTCACTACTGCTACTTTTCTTCCGGCATTGGCCGCCGCGGCCAGTAACGTTTCTGCCCGCAGGTATTCAGAAGAGTTCATCATTACTTCCTCGTCTTTGGCTGCATCGTAGAAAAAATTACCGCTGATTCCGTGAACTGCAGGTGATACGCCTGTAACGATAGAAGAATTATTTACATTGGTAAACGAGGGTAATGCGCCGCGAACCATACCACGATACCCTTTCCTTGCCATACGCTTAAGGTTCGGCATCCTGTCGAATGACATTGTTGTATCAAGGTATTCATCAGCAGAGCCATCTATGCAAATGACTACGATTGGTTTTTGAGCCGGGTTGTAAATTTTTCCGTTAATTGAAAATGCTTGTGTTGAAATAGTCATTGATGTTGATTTATAACAATATTAAGGCTAAGTTTTTAAAATATAAACATTCAAAATAAAAAGGAGAGCTATAAAAACAGCAGTCGGTGAAAATGCCCCAAGGCCCGAAAAACGATGGCGGCCTTGATGAATTTTTTACAAGTGCATGGAAGATCATATAAAAGGGTAACTTTTTTAAGTGGAAAAAAAAATTAGTATGTTTGAACATTAGAACTAATTTATGAAGTTTCAAATAAACCATAAGAGTAAGATCCCCCTTCATTTTCAAGTAGAAGAATTGTTACGAAAAATGGTGGTGGCACCCGAATTTAAGAATGGTGCTTTTTTTCCTAAAGAAGTTGAGTTGGCCAACAGGTTAGGTGTTTCACGGAATACAATTCGTCAAGCTACAAATAAATTACAACATGAGGGATTGATTATAAGGAAAAAGGGTGTGGGGACTAAGACTGCTCATAAAAAACCATTAGCCACAGGTTTAGATCATTGGTACAGTTTTACCCAGGAAATGAGAGAAAAAGGTGTTCATGTAATTAACTTAGAATTAAAAGTTGAATGGGTTATTGCTGATAAAAAAATAGTTGATTTTTTTAGTGTTCCTAAGAACAAGAAGATTTTGAAATTATCCAAATTAAAGGGCACAGAGGGTGATTCAATTGTATATTTTGAAAGTTATTTTCATCCGAGAATTGGTGTAAACGAAAACGACGACTTTGACATCCCGTTATATACAATGCTTGAGCGGAAATATGGAATTGTGGTGGTTCGTTCCTCCGAAAACATAAGTGCCAAAATCGCAGGCAATATTGGAAAGAAGCTCAAGATACCGGCCTCAGAACCTGTTCTTTTTAGAGAAAGATTTGTGTATGATATCGGTGAACGTCCGATTGAATACAATTTAGGTTATTACAGGTCGGACAAATTTATTTATTCAATGGATATTAAAAAAGCGTAAATCTTTCTTCGATAAATGCAAGCGGAACGGCGATTTTTCAACACTTTCTATGAATTCTTATCGCTGCAACCAGTTCCCATGATTGCACGAAAACCCTAATTAAATTACTATCGAATACAATAATAGAATGCGGATAATATTTATGGTATGGTGACTTATAAAAAGCTATAGGCAGCCGACACCGTTAAGCTTTATGTATTTAAATTGTAATTCTGATTAATAAAACAAATCAGTAGTATTTTACCATTCCTGGTCTTCTATCCATAGGTTTTTTGTTAAAAAAAATAAATCAATGAAGGATGCAAACCGGGAGATTTTATTTTTACAAGTAAAGCGATTCATATGAAATGCACGCACCGTGTTTTTATTTTTTTTATTATTTCATTGTTCTCTCTTTCCTGCAATCAAAATACTGAACTTTTTAAATTGATATCATCGGAACATTCCGGAATTGATTTTAATAATAAGATAGTTGAAACGGATTCTATCAACCCGATTGATGTTACAAATATCTATAACGGCGGCGGCGTTGGCGTGGGTGATTTTAATAACGACGGTTTGCAGGACATCTATTTTACGGGTAGCCTTGTATCGAATAAGCTCTATTTGAATAAAGGCAAAATGCAATTTGAAGATATCGCAAATACGGCTGGTGTAAGTGGAGACGGCCGATGGTGCAGGGGCGTCGCCGTCGTAGATATCAACAACGACGGATGGATGGATATATATGTATGTGCTTCCATGGATAAGAACCCGGAAAGGAGAAAAAATCTTTTGTACATAAACCAGGGTATTGATAAAACAGGTGTACCCGTTTTTAAAGAGCAGGCTGCTGAGTATGGACTCGATGATACTACACATTCCACAATGGCAAACTTCTTTGATTATGATAACGATGGTGATTTAGACATGTACCTTGTAGTAAACCAGATTCTTCCAAATGTAAACCCTGCAATGTTTAAAGTTAAAATTACAGATGGTTCATTTCCAAGTACAGGAAGACTTTACCGGAACGATATGGATAGCTCATTGAAACATCCGGTATTTACAAATGTTACGAAAGTAGCTGGCTTAACTATCGAAGGCTACGGCCACGGAGCTACGATTGCAGATATAAATAAAGATGGATGGAAAGATATTTTTGTGACCAATGATTTTATTTCGAATGACCTCCTATATATAAATAATCATGATGGAACTTTTACTGATAAAGCTGATTTGTACTTTAAACATACGTCTGCAAATGGAATGGGACAGGATGTAATTGATATTAACAACGACGGCTTATCCGACATTGTGGAACTTGATATGAACCCTGAAGATAATTACCGCAAAAAAATGATGTTAGGTTCTAATAGCTACCAGACAATTTTATTTTATCAAAATTTCAACTATCAAATACAGTATGTTCGTAATTCGCTGCAGGTAAACCAGGGACCTCGTGTAAATTCAAACGATTCTATTGGCGATCCGGTCTTCTCTGACGTGGGCTATTTCTCAGGCATCTCAGAAACTGATTGGAGTTGGACTCCTTTGGTTGCTGATTTCGACAATGATGGTTTTCGGGACCTGGTTGTTACTAACGGTTTCCCCCGGGATGTAACAGATCATGATTTTATTGCCTTCCGGCAGGAATCTTCAACTGTGGCATCTACTTCTTTTATATTAGCTCAGATACCCCAGGTTAAATTACATAACTACGCTTTTCACAATGATGGCGATTGCAGGTTTACTAATGTGACTTCTGCCTGGGGATTAAACAAAGTTTCTTTTTCGAACGGCGCGGCCTATGCGGACTTCGATAATGATGGCGACCTCGACATGATTGTAAATAATATTAATGATGAGGCTTCACTGTATGAGAATACACTGATGGATGAAAAACCAACAAACAACCATTACTTGTCAATACAATTATCAGGTGACCCTTTGAATGTAAACGGGCTCGGCACGTGGATTGAACTATATTATGGCAACAAGAAACAAGCCTATGAGCAAACTCCATATCGCGGTTACCTTTCATCCATTCAATTAAATCCACATTTTGGATTTGGTGATGTTAAGACAATTGATTCCCTGGTTGTGATATGGCCCGATGGAAATAAACAATTGCTCAAAAACATTTCAACAGATCAAACGCTGAAGATTGAGAAGAAAAATGCCCGGGATAATTATGATTGGAGCTTACCTGTTTTTGCTAAAAACACATTATTCAAAGAAGTCACCGATTCTTTAAGCATTCATTATTCGCATTCACAAATAGACTATGTCGATTTTAATATTCAAAAATTATTGCCGCATAAGTTTTCCGAGTATGGGCCGTCTCTTGCTGGCGGAGATATAAACGGGGATGGACTGGATGATATGATTGTGGGAGGAAACTCATCTTTCGGAGCGACTGTTCTGTTGCAGCAGAATAATGGTTCTTTTTTGCAAAAAAAATTGGTACCACCAATCGAAACCGGAGACTTTCAATTCCAGGATATGGGAACCATTTTGTTTGATGCAGACAATGATGGTGATTTAGATCTGTACATTGCCCGTGGAGGTTATCAAAGCAAACCAAACACGGCCGCTTACCAGGATGAGTTTTTAAAAAATGATGGGCATGGAAATTTTACGATCGATACCGCTGCGATACCTTCCAATTTTACAAGTAAATCTTGCGTAAGAGCGATTGATTATGATAAGGATGGCGACCTCGATCTTTTTATTGCCGGTAGAGTTGATCCATGGAGTTATCCCAGGCCTGTATCAAGTTATATCTACAGGAACGATTCTAAAAATGGTCATGTAAAATTTACCGATGTAACCAGCCAGGTAGCAAAAGATTTAAATAATGTTGGCCTTGTCTGTGATGCCTTGTTTACTGATTTCGATAATGATGGTTGGCCCGATCTTGTGCTGTCAGGAGAATGGATGCCCATAACTTTTTTTAAAAACGATAAAGGCGTTTTCAATAACGTGACAGCGAAATCAGGGATTGCAAATCAAAAGGGATGGTGGACAAGTATTGCTGCAGGCGATTTTGATAATGATGGCGATGTAGATTATCTAATCGGCAATCTTGGGCAGAATTCCTTTTATAAAGCATCCACACAATATCCTGTTTCAATTTATGGAAAGGATTTTGACAATAACGAAAGCTACGATGCTTTCCCGTCCTTATTCTTACCTGCAAGCCAGCAGGACACGTCCAGGAAAGAGTTTCCGGCACAAGGCAGGGATGATGCCATAAAGCAAATGATAAGAATGCGGACGAAATTTGAAGATTATAAATCGTACGCCACCACCACAATGCATGAGTTTTTTACTGAAGATCAATTAAAAGATGCGTTAATCTTAAAAGCAAATAACTTAAACTCATCCTATTGCAGAAATGATGGTAACGGAAAATTCACATTGACTTCTTTACCATTCAACGCACAGTTATCCACCTTAAACGGTATGGTGGTTGACGATTTCGATGGTGATGGCAATCTCGATGTTATCGTCAATACCAATGATTATGGAACCGAGGTAACAACCGGCCATTATGATGCTTTAAACGGTTTAATGATGAAGGGTGATGGTAAAGGAAATTTTATCCCTCAATCAATTCTTGAAAGTGGGATTTTCATTCCAGGTAATGGGAAATCCTTGATAAAATTGAGGAGTAAAAGTCAAAAATACCTGGTTGCCGCGGGGCAAAACCGTGGTCCATTAAAAGTGTTTGAACTTAAGAATAATGTCATCAATATCGCTTTACAACCCAATGAGGTAAGTGCCGAAATATCATTCAAAAATGGAAACAAACGCAAACAGGAATTTTATTATGGCTTTTCTTTCCTTTCACAATCAGCAATGTTTTTGACAGTAAATAATAACGTTAGCTCAGTAATTATTTTAGATAGCAAAGGCCAAAAAAGGAAATTAGAATTTTGACATATAGAATTAATTGGCCCGGCAACACTCTCTTCGATTTATTAGACAACTTTGAAAAGCAATTTTTTTTAAGATGAAAGGTCTCGCCATCCTATAACGTCTCCGCTTAAATATCGAATGGATATCCGTCCTCTTAAATAAATGTATCAGGCTTCTGCTTGTATTACTATCTGCTTTTAAAAAACCACATCCTATTTCATCTGCAAAAAGCAATGGCGGGTCAAAACCCGCCAATATTGCCATTGCTATGAAAAGACTAATAAGTTTTCTATATGTCTCGAAAATTTAGTATCCCGGATTCTGCTTTATCGCGTTGTTGCTTTTTTTAATTTCATCATTCGGAATTGGGAACAGGTAATAGTAGTCACCTTTCCACGCTGTTCTTACTTCTGCCTCAGCGATTACCCCGTATGTGTAAGTCAATTTACCCAACAAGTCTCCGGCTTGAGCGCCTGTCCAATCCATTGTAACCTTTGTTAAACCACGGATGGGAATATCTACGTTTCCCGGAGCAGCTTTCCAGCGCATAAGATCGAAGAATCTTGAATCTTCCAACAACAATTCAATCGCCCTTTCATTTCTATAATCTTTTACTAATTCGGCGCCAGAGCTGGTGATATCGGGCATATCTACAGAAGGCCTTTTTCTTACTTTGTTGATATATTCCTGTGCCAAAGCTTCGTTGCCCAATGCTATTTGAATTTCCGCGTAGTTTAAATAAAATTCTGCAAGCCTCATGAAAACAATCACC
>JBKJRY010000321.1:0-9984 GCA_046593045.1 Chitinophagaceae bacterium
CAGTTCATGACAGTAATGGTAAACGATTGTTATGATGTTGCGGATCAAAAGGTATTTCATGAAGGAATGAAAAAACTAAATGATGCAGCAAATAAAAAATATAGTTCTTCATTTGTAAAGCTTAGTCCGCAACAGCGTCATGAATTTTTAGTTTCCCTGGACAATGAACAAAAGGAATACATGAAAAATAAAAAGCAGGAAGAGCCCTCCCATTATTTCAGGATGATGAAAGAGCTTACCCTGTTAGGTTATTTTACTTCAGAAATTGGCGCTACAAAAGCGATGCGATATATCGAAACGCCCGGCCGTTACGATGGTTGTGTTCCATATACTAAAGGTGATAAAGCCTGGGCGTAACTTGTTTTTAATTAAATTATAAACATCATGAATTATAACCGCAGAAACTTCATAAAAAATGCCGCCGCCGGTATCGCTATTACCGCGATATCAGGAGAACTAGTTGGCTGCTCATCGAGTGCCAAAAACAGTTCTGCCGGCAATGCCACCGGCAACCTTGGCCAATTTGGATTGCAGTTGTATACATTGCGTGATATAATCGGCACTGACCCGAAAGGCATCTTGAAGCAAGTGGCAGACATGGGCTATAAACAGATAGAAGGCTACGAAGATGGAAAAATGGGAATTTACTGGGGTATGTCCAATACAGAATTCAAGTCATACCTTGATCAGCTTGGAATGCAGATGATTTCAACGCATTGCAATATCAACAAAGACTTTGAGAAAAAAGCCGACGAGGCTGCCGCAATTGGAATGAAATATCTCATATCCCCGGGCCTTGGGAATGAAGCAGCAATGGATGCCACCGCCTGGAAAAGTGCTGCAGATCTTTTTAATGAAAAAGGTGCAATTTGTAAAAAGGCAGGAATGGGATTCGCTTATCATAATCATGACGGATCATTTACACAATTAGACTCCGGCACAACCGGCCAGAAAATATTGATGGATAACACCGATCCTTCATTAGTCGACTACGAAATGGATATTTATTGGGTTGTCACGGGCGGGCAGGATCCAATTACCTGGTTTCAAAAATATCCTAACAGGTTTAAACTTTGCCACATCAAAGACAGGGAAAAAGGCGCTCCACTAAGCGACAGGGAAGCCTCAGTGGACGTAGGCACTGGGAGTATCGACTTTGCAAAAGTCCTCGCGATTGGAAAGGACAAAGGACTCGAATATTACATCGTTGAACAGGAAAAGTATGTAAACACAACGCCTTTGCAGGCCGCAAAAACCGATGCGGATTATTTGAAAAAATTACGTATCTGACCAGGATTATTTCAACCTCTCAGTTCCAGGTTGCTTTGTTGTATCTACTTTTTTATCATTGCTGATATCGATAGTGTTAATGGTATCAGGAATGTTACCGTTTACATTTTGAATGCCTACATGATTTTCAGCTTTCACTTCTTTAGTATCACCTTCATTATCTTTATACTTCATGTCATTGTCTGATTTGCAACTCATAAAAAATAAAGTGATTGCTACTGCCACGATTGATGTCTTCATAAAAAATATTTTTGGACTAAGTTAGGGCTTTTCATTCTTGATTGCCTTTAGTTCTTCAACGTTATTTTATTATTTCAATGTTCAAGAATAAATGTATTGATGCTTCTCTAGTTTCAAATGCGGAATTCATAATTAAACTTCTGGCAATTTATTGATACACTCTTACATAATCAACAATCAGCCATTGAGGCAAATAGGAGCTTCCATCGGGGTTTCCCGGCCAGGAGCCACCTACTGCCATGTTGAAAATTAAAAAGAAATCTTCATTAAAGGGATAATCGTTGCTTCCAAATTCCGCTTTGGTATGCGTCGAATAAACTGCTCCATCTAACAGCCATTCTATTTCATCCTGTTTCCAAATAAGAGAAAAGACATGAAATTCGTCGTTGAAAATTCCTGACGTCAAAGTATTATTGCCGCCAAGTTGTATACTTCCAGGCCCCGGCCCAAAATGCAGCGTGCTATAAGTAGTTGCCGGTGATTTCCCTATCATTTCCATGACGTCTAACTCGCCACTTTTCGGCCATCCGCCAAAAACATTGTCTTGTGGAAGCAGCCAGAAAGCTGGCCATATGCCCTGCCCCTTTGGAAGCTTCGCACGAATGTCAATCCTTCCAAACTTAAATACCTTTTTTCCACGCGTAATAATTTTTGAAGACGTATAGGATTTACCAAAATAATTTTCTCTTCTTGCTTCAATGATCATCTTACCGTCCTGGAAAAAAAAGATTGTCGGGCCTGTCGGTATAATATTCCAATTCATTATTTCCCCATCCACAGTTACCTGGGCAACCATCACTGTTTTCAAAACTCCAGTCGGCAGTATTTAAGGAAGTGCCGTTAAACTCGTCTGCCCATGCAAGGGTATAGCCGGCGTAGGATGTCGGAGCGTCATAACCTGCATCTGTAAACCCCACTTTGGTATCATCATTTTGAATCATACCTATTCCAGTATCTTTTGAGATAATGCCATTTACAGGGTTTGATAAAATAACTTTAAAATCTTCATTGGCCTCCTTTAAATCGTCCACGGCAACCGAAATTGAAATCGATTTTTTCGTTTCATTCGGCATAAAAGTTATCGTCTCAGAAGCCGGTGTAAAATCTGCGGAACCCTTTGCAAAGCCTTCAGTGGTTGAATATTTTACGATTACGGTTTTTGCTGATGCCTTATCCAGTGAAACTGTAAATGGAAATTCTGTAGTGCCGATATTTCCCTCCCGTTTCGTTACGTCATCTAAAGATATTTTTGGAAGAGTTTCCGCCGGCTGGCGCGTAGTACTTGCTTTAGAGCAATTGCTTAGCAAAGCAACTGCAAGAAATAAAATGCCTATATGCATGCTGTTTATTTTATTCATAATGTTACCAGCAAAGTAACCATCTTACCTGTATGAGCTACCGTGACCCGCATAAAAATGAAAACCAAAACTTAGCAGTTTTCTCCCAAAAATGCATGAGTTGTCATACAGAGGTAAATCATAATTTTTGCACTTTAAAACCATAGGCGGGCGTGAGCATACAATCCAATTGTATTAATTTTCACATGTCGGCTTTGCCGTCAAAGACAGTTACTCATTTAAATAATATTAAGAAAAGCCCCGTGCCGGATTACATTCGCACGCATTTGATCGCGGTGTATAATTCGATAAAAAAATAGTTTATCAAGACAAAATTTACCTGGAAACTTCCTTTGCTTTTCCTGGTTGTATCAAAAGCTATTTATTATCCGTCCGTTTCTGTAACTCTTCTATTGGCATATAAATTAACCTTCCAACAGGATTTTTACCTTTATATGTTATCACCTTCAGCATTACTGATTCTTTCGGTATTGTGAGTGGTGCTGCATACTTCAGTGAAAAGCGATCAGGGAAAGTATTATCAAACGTGTAATAAATATCAAGTCCATTCGCTTCGGTACTCAATTCGATTTTTAATTGTTTCTCATCGCCTTTGCTCACTTTAAATATAGGATCGTAAACGCTGGGTGCATATTTTATTTCGGCCGCATCAAGTCGTGCAAACTGATTTTCAACTCTTGGAAAAAAATCGTCCCAGTTTCTTTTTTCTTTTGGAGACCACAACGCTTCTGAAATCGCCAAAGCACGGGGCCACGTCATATATTGGGCATGGCGGTACGTGTATATCTGCTCAGTCCATAAATTTGCCTGGCCACCTTTTATGTATTTGCTATCCACACCGTCAGGTACGGGCTCAAATTCATAAGCTTTCTTTAAGCGCAACGTCGCATAAATACGGGGCTCTATTATCGGATCGCCCTGCATATAGTCGATGTATGCAAAATCCGTTGGGCTCATCACTACATCGTGCTTCATTTTTGCAGCTTCTATTCCACCCTCCATACCACGCCAGCTCATAACCGCAGCGCTGGGTGCTAGGCCACCTTCTAAAATCTCATCCCAACCCATGAACTTTTTGCCTTTTGATTCAACTATCTTTTCTACCCTTTTTTCAAAATAGCTTTGAACCTCATCCATATTTTTCAGCCCTTCTTTTTGCATTAATGCCTTTACAGCGTCACTTTTTTCCCAAAAAGTTTTAAAGGTCTCATCGCCTCCCATATGTATGTATTCAAAAGGGAAAAGTTGAGCGACCTCTGTAATAACCTTATCCAAAAATTCATATACATTTTCATTCGCAGGACAAAGATTATCATCGATAAGAGCCGTATGAGTATCCCAATCTTTAATATTTTGCCCGGAACTAACTTCAGGCTTTGGCCCCTGCCCGGCTGAACAGGATAATTCTGGGTAAGCTGCAATAGCTGCCAGGCTATGTCCCGGTACATCTATCTCGGGTAAGATATCTACAAAGCGGTCTTTAGCATACTTAACGATTTCTTTAATATCGTCCTGGGTATAAAAACCTCCATAGGTACGTGGCTCGTCTGGTGCCGGTGGAGCAAAGGTTCCAAAATAGCCAACACGCTTTACATTCCATGCACCTACTTCCGTTAGCTTTGGCAATCCTTTAATTTCTATCCTCCATCCTTCGTCATCGGTAAGATGTAAATGCAATAAATTGTATTTATATCTAACCATATCATCAATGAATTGTTTTACCTCTTCTTTTGTAAAAAAATGGCGGCTCACGTCAAACATCAATCCTCTCCAGCCGAAGCGCGGATAATCTGTTATGTTGCACGCAGGTATTTTCCAGCTAACGTTTTTTACAACATTTTTTTCTTCAATTTCTTTTGGCATCAATTGAAGTAAAGTTTGCATACCATAAAATAATCCCGCTGGTTTATTAGCCATTATATTTACTCCATTTGCTGATACCTCAAGTTTATATCCTTCATTTCCTAAAGAAGCATCATTTTTGAGTGAAAGCTTGATACTATTATCAGCCTGGGATGAAGTTTTTATAACAGGAATAACAAATCCTGTTGTCTTTAATTTTTGAGCTAAAAAATTGCCAGTCCTATTTACTGAAGCATCTGTTGAAAGTATGTGTATCGTTGTTTTGTTATTGAGTGCGAAATTTCCAGCGCCCTTCTTTATTGAAACTGGCACTGGCAACAGTCTTTCAGTTAAACTTTTCTCTTGGGAGAAAGAAGGAACACTAACTGTTATTAAAGCTGATAAAAAGATAATTCTCTTCATGTAAAAAACATTTTTATTTAAATAAAAAATTATGAACTATTACCTGGTATTCTTTAACCGCGCTATTAAATCATTCACAGGCGTATCCTTTTTGTAGGAATAAACAAGGTTACCATTCTTATTGAACAACGCTGTAAACGGAGTTGATTCCAGGTGGTAAAGATTTTTTAGAAAAAAAAGTGGTTGCTCCATTCCAACTATAATATTTTTATAGTTACCCGTTTTGTATTCTTTTTCGAAGGCTTTTATTTCACTCAAGGGCCTAAAGGAAACAAGCAAGATGGCCGCCTTTTTAAATTGATCAAATTGCTTGAACATGCCTTTCAATAAAGTCGTGCAGTGATCGCAGTCTGGTGAAAAATAAATTATGATTACAGGTTTCATATTTAACAGCTTACTGCTGTTAAAAGAAGTGCCGTTTGTCCGCTGAATATTAAATGATGGAAGTTTTTGCGAGTTGACATGCTGGCCGACAGATAACGCAATGATTAAAAAAAATATACCGGAGGCTTCTCTTATTAACTTCATCTAAAAAATTTAGCTGCTTGTAGGCATTACGGGTTAAGGGTTAATTGATAAAACGCTGAATATACTTACTATCATTAAACAAGGCGTAAATTACTTAATTACCTTGATTATCTATCTCAAAAAAAAATCATCTTCCATTACTCCTGAGCACAATAAACGCAGTCGCTTTTGCAATTGTAGGACGCGCCTTGTAATTATGGTCCTATTCAAAATATACCCAATCAATATTGCTTTACCGTCACCTTCAATTTCAGAATCCCTGCATCTGAAATTTGTCTAAAGGGTACAAGAAAATATATCCAATGGAAGCCATTCTAAAACTTTATTTATTGTTTGATAAAATAATCACCATCTTAATCCTTAATTTGTAAATTTGAATACAACCAAAACTTTTGTTTCACTTAGCCTTTTGCCATTTGATTGCTTAATGTTTATGTTTCAATATTTAAAAAAAATCAGAAAAAGCTATTTCATTGTTTCCGGAACATTGCTCCTGATATTTTTCGGCAATGTGATCTGCACAACATTTGAGAAGCCCAATAATGCATCGGATGTTGAAAAAAAAGCTTTTGATAAATTCGCAGGCTCTGCGACATGCGCAAATTGCCATAAAGACATATATGAAAGCCACATTAAAACTGCCCATTATTTAGACTCACGGCCTGCTGCAAAGGAATTTATTAAAGGAAGTTTTTCCAGGGGTAAAAATAAGTTTGTGTACAATAAATTTATGGAGGTTGTTTTGGAGCAAAAAAAAGATTCTTTTTTTCAAACAGCTTTTATCAGTGGTACGGAATATCAGAGCAAGCCTTTTGATATTGTAATTGGGTCAGGAAGAAAAGGACAGACATATTTATATTGGGATGATGATAAATTATTCCAGCTCCCGGTTTCCTATTTTACAAATTTAAATAGCTGGTGTAATAGCCCGGGATTTCCCATGAACTTAATTAATTTTGACCGGCTGATTCCGGCAGAATGTTTGGAATGCCATGGCACTTATGCAAAAGCGGCCCTGGATGAAAACCAGCAGACTTTTTACGACAAAACCCAAATCATTTATGGAATAGACTGTGAAAGATGCCATGGTGGGGCAGCAAAACACGTAGCTTTTCAGCAGGCTCACCCTGAAGAAAAAACCGGGAAATATATTATAAGCATGAAACAACTTACCAGGCAGCAACAACTGGATGCTTGTGCGCTCTGCCATTCAGGTTTTAGAGATGCCATTACGCCTCGCTTTACTTTTGAAACGGGAGATACACTTGATAATTATTCAGTAGCAAGATATAGCGTAGATAGCATCTCTACGCTGGATGTACATGGTAACCAATATGGGCTGCTAATGGCAAGTAAATGTTTTAAAAATTCAGCTCAACTGGATTGTTCATCATGTCACAACGTTCATGAAAATGAAGTAAACAGCCCAAAAATATTTTCGCAAAGATGCATTACCTGTCACACCGATGTTTCCCATGCATCTTTAATGTTACCGATAAATAAAAAACAATTACTCAGGAACAATTGTATCGATTGCCATATGCCTATGCTTCCTTCAGGCAAAATTATTTTAAATGTTGCCAATGCTCAAGATGCAGTACATGATGAGGTCCGGACACATAAGATTGGGATCTATCCTGTTACAACAAAAGATTTGCTTCAGAAAATACAATTGGGAAACTGGTAGTCTCTCCATTGTCAACAGTCCGTCTAATGTCTTGCGGGTTGGGGATTTTTCGGAATTTTAAGCCTGTTAAATTTTTACAGTTAGTTAATTGAATATCTAGTTAAAGACTTCATATCATTTGCGTTAAATAGTATCATTATTAGTTAAAAAAGTACAATTAATCGTTAAAAAAAATTTTGGAGAGTGTTAAATTTGTGTAACTTTAGGTGGACCAAAATTAATTTCAAACGATTGCATTTATTTCCTAACTCCGGAACTAATTTTCTTAACAAAAACAAACGCATATATGCCCTATTACAATTTCTCAAAACATGTCATGCAACGATCTGTCGCAAGGACATCAGCAAAAGATTCCGAAACTCTATTTATTTACCGACCAATTAAACAATTATGAGACAACTACACGCAGTATTAATTTTCGCGCTTTTACTGGTTGCAGGCATTCCTGCGGCCTTTGCACAACAACGAACTGTTTCTGGTAAAATTTTAGACGCTAATGGCAAAGGGATGTCACTCGTCAATGTTATTGTAAAGGGCACCTCAGCAGGAACAATTTCCAATGCCGACGGCATTTACAATATCGATGTTCCCCAGGGAGCCAAGACCCTGGTTTTTTCCTACATTGGATACAACCCCCAAGAGGTAAGCATTTCAGGCCGCACAACTTTAGATGTCACATTGCAACAAAATGCGGCTCAACTGGAGAATGTTGTAGTGACTGCCCTTGGTGTTGAAAGAAGTAAAAAGTCGCTGCAGTTTTCTGCAACCCAGGTGGGTGGTGAGAATCTGACCCAGGCCCGCGAGATCAGCACGGCAAATGCCCTTGCAGGTAGGGTGGCCGGAGTCAACGTGACAAAAATCGCTTCAGGACCGGCGGCATCTTCAAGGGTGGTAATCCGGGGAGCAAAAACCCTCGGTTCAAATTTGAATCAACCTCTTTATGTGGTGGATGGAGTGCCGATTGACAACACCAATTTCGGCCAGGCTGGCGTATGGGGAGGAGCTGACCAGGGTGATGGTATGAGCAGCATCAGCCCAGACGATATTGCGTCAATGACTGTATTAAAAGGAGCCGCTGCCGCCGCACTTTATGGATCAAGGGCTGCAAATGGTGTTATCCTTATAACAACAAAAAGAGGATCTTCACGCAAAGGCCTCGGCATTGAGTTCAATTCAAACTATGTTTTTGAAACTGTTAATAATTTAACCGACTTCCAGCAAACCCACGGTAACGGAGGTTATGTAGGTACAACCCTGCAAAACTCAGTTGCTGAAACACCTTCATCCATTGAGCAGCACTGGAATAACTGGTGGGGCCTGCAGGCTTGGGGACCTAAATTCGATGGCAGCCCAACAATCCAGTTCGATGGCGTAACAAGGCCTTATTCTAATTCAGGAGACAATTGGGATCGTTTTTATAAAAACGGAAATACAATAACAAACAGCGTTGCCCTCAGTGGTGGCAGTGAAACTCAAAACTTCCGGCTTTCGCTTGCACGGTTGGATAATACTGGTGTCGCGCCTAATTCCGCGTTTGACAGAACCAATGTAAGTTTAGCTACTAACTCTAAATTCGGGAAAAAACTTACCGTTAGCTCCAAGATTTTATATTCCAATGAAAAAACCAAAAACCGCCCGAATATTTCAGATTCTCCGGGAAATGAGTTTTTGGCGCTCTATTATGTGCCCGGCGATGTCAACGTGCTGGATATGATTGGGGATCCTAACAAGCCCGGCGCTGTTCCTTCACTGGCTGTACAACAGGACAAGGGCATCAGGATATTTGATGGCAAACAGCCGGGGGAAGAATTCCAGGCATCAAATAACTTATGGACACAGAATCCATATTGGGCAGCTTACCAGTTTAGAAATGACGATGTTCGTGACAGGGTAATAGCTACCGGGAATGCTAGATATGACATTACCGATTTCCTTTACGTCTCAGGCCAGGCCGGTATGGATTGGTTCACAAAGAAGGGTACGCGATTAACCCCCCAGGGAACAGGATTTGACCGTAGCGGAAATATGAGTGAGTTCGAAAATCGTATACGCGAAATTAACCTCCAGTACATGGTAGGTTTCGACAAAACATTTAATAAGATCGGTGTAAACGCATTCTTTGGTGGAAACATGATGCGCCGTAGTAGTGAATACATTTCTGCCAATGGAACTGCTTTCAATACGCCTTTTTTCCCGGCTATTACGAATTCAAGAGACAAGATCTTCGGTTATGGTATTCAAAAGTCAGGAATTAATTCTCTATTTGCTTCTGCTGAAATTTCATACAATGACTACTTATTCCTAACAGGTACTGCAAGAAAAGACTGGTTCTCCGTATTGAAGCCCACAGCTAACAGTATTACCTATCCTTCCGTGGGTGCAAGCTTTGTCTTCTCTGAGGCCCTGCAATCATTACCAGCATGGCTTAGCTTTGGAAAAGTTCGGGCATCCTGGGCACAGGTGGGCAATGCGAATTCCGTAGGCGCTTACCAGACAACGCTATTGTATGGAGCAGGTGCAACGCACGTGAGCAGGCCCTTGGGCGGGTTTGCATCGGGGTCAAATTTCCCGAATCCTGATCTCGTACCTTTCCTTTCGACAGAATCTGAATTTGGG
>JBKJRY010000076.1:0-5730 GCA_046593045.1 Chitinophagaceae bacterium
GTTATAAGTTCAATAGAAGGTATTTTGGGGAAAAGTTATTCGACAGATTATTGATAGCTACCCTGTCGAATGCGTGGTATGAATCTTAAAACCAAATTGCGGATAGTCATTAAAAAATTTTTATTGACATAAATAAATAAACCAATGACAACAAGACGATCTTTTTTAAAATCTACCTCGCTGATTTCTGCAGGAATCCTGATGGCTCCATCGGTATTCAGCGACAGCCACAAAGGCTCCTTAATAGGTGTCCAATTATACACTGTAAGAGATGCTATGCAAACAGATCCGGCAGGCACACTTTCGCAAGTTTCAAAAATCGGCTACAATTCGGTAGAGGGTGCTACCTATACCAGTACCCAACAATTCTATGGTATGGAGCCTGGCGCTTTTTCCAAACTGCTGAAGGATAACGGACTTGTAATGCCGAGTAGCCATTACAGGTTAGGAGAGGAGCAGCCAAATGGTGAAGTAGTGAAAGGGACCATTTTGCATGAATGGGACAAAGCGGTGGATGATGCAGCCGCAGTTGGCTTGAAATATATGGTTTGCGCATACTTATCGACAGATGAACGGGGTGATCTTGATCATTATAAAAAAATAGCTGATCAATTAAATGTTGCAGGTGAAAGATGTAAAACATCAGGGATACAACTTTGTTATCACAATCATGATTTTGAATTTGAGAAACAGGGAGAAACTTATCCTTACGACCTTTTACTTGCAACAGATAAAGACCTGGTAAAAATGGAAATGGATGTTTACTGGGTTACAAAAGCAGGCCAGAGTCCTGTTGAATTATTCAAATCGCACCCGGGGCGATTCCCGCTTTTACATTTGAAAGACATGGATAATACACCGGCAAAGGCATTTACAGAGGTGGGAAACGGGGTCATTAATTTTAAAGAGGTTTTCGATCATAAAGAAGAAGCGGGCCTTAAATACTTTTTTGTAGAACAGGATAAGTGTCCCGGCTCACCATTTGACAGCATTACACAGAGTTATAAATATATTAAAAACAATCTGGTATAGGTTTAGCCTATGGGCAATAATTCAAAAAAATAGATCCAGTGTCTTACTTATGGCGAGGTGACAAATTATGATATGCCGGCTTCATTGCCCGGCAACAAAAATGGATCAATCATAAAGGGTTTCGGAATCCCGAAACCCTTTATGATTTTATGAAAAATGGCCCTAATAATTATTATGTTTAAATTTATTCCCTTACCAATTTAGTTACAATTGTAGTTCCTTTTTTTGACCCTATCCTTAAAAAGTAGACACCTTTTACCAAAGAAAATCTGGTCATATCCACAATCATATTTGATCCGCCTTGCTGCAATTTTGTATTTCCGATTTCATAAATTCTTCCGGACAAATCTGCAATCTTAATCGTGTAATCTCCCTGGTAGTTATTCGGAAACTGAACAACAATTTTATCGTGAAATGGATTCGGGTATACTTTAGGTATTGCATACATATTCCCGGGATTATTTTTCGTGGGCGGCTCTAAGCCAATTTGAGTCCCGGAAATCAGGGTACTGTCTTTGGTCGAATTTGAGGTCTTTGTTGTGGTCAACGGTGTTTGCCGTGGCCTTAAAAGAACAATTTTTCCATCACCTCCATATTCTGATACATATATATTGCCTTTAAGCGTATCTTCAGTAAGATCCAGCGGATCAACAAATCCCGAAAATCCTTCGATATATACCCCATCGGTCGCACTAATTATATCATTATTTGCGCCTCCGGGAGTAAGGGTGACTATATCATCATTCTGACTATATCTAACCACCAGTAGTTTTCCCTTCAGGGCTCCGTCGAATGCATTGCTTTTATATTCAATAGCTCCGTCCGGTGACTTATTATTTTGAAAATCAAACGCATATCCCCGCCAGTTAGAATCAGGCAAAGTTCCGACAGGATAATCATTCACCTGTGCCGGGTCTATTGAAGTGCTGGGATTGCCACCATTCATAACGTACTCTCCACGCAACAGGTTGGGGTGGCCGTAGTAACCACCCTGCACCACCCTGAATAGAAAATCCTTTTGTGTTTGCTGAACATTTGTCAAGGCCGGTATTACAGGCCCGTTATAAGTTGAGCCATCTGGCCTTGATGTTCCAGCCGCCGAAGCAGGTGTGTTGCCACCAGCTGCTGAGCCATTGGTTGGGACATATAGGTTCCCGTTGCTATGCCATACCAGGTCGTAAGCGTTCCGGACTCCGGAAGCGTAAATAATCAGAGGCGCGTTAGAAGCATACGGGTTATAAGTTCCGCCCCCATCTGGTGTTTTTACATCCAGCGGAAGACTTCCAAGCTTTGAAACATCAAGCCGTAAAACCGCACCCGCTAAAAGGCACTCGTCCCTGTTGCCCCAGGTGTTATCTGCCCTTCCCATCGCAGACATACTGCCTTGTGTAAAGTATAATTTTCCATCAGGCCCAAAGGCTATACTATTAGTAAGATGGTCTTTAGCTGATCTTGGCAGGTTTATTAATACATCCTGTACATTCTCCAGGTTATTTCCGCTCAGGCGGGTCAATTTACCATCCCAGGAAGGGCCACCTAAAAACACAAACGAGCTATGGGTAACCCAGGCTACAAGATTGTTTGCTGTAGCCGAAGGATCAAATGCAAAACCAATAGCCAGTCTCTGTTGCCGTGTACCATACTCGTCTTGCAATGAATATAATGTATCAGGTGTTCCCAATGTCCCATCCGGGTTTACGGGAAACCTTTTTAACATTCCATCTATGCTTAGGGCATACAATTTTCCATCCGGCCCCATTGTAAGGCTTGAATGTCTCCCTACGGTATTCGGCAGATCTATTTTGTCAAATTTTGCTTTCACTAAATCGCCAGATGACCCGAGCCCTGTAGTAAATGAGCTCGAATAGGAAATAAACGATGCGCCGGACAAGTCTTTGACGCCGTTGGTAATAGTAAATGTATAAGTTGTATTCAACTTTAGCATCGACACGGGTACAAGCGTAATGGCATCTCCACCCCCTGTACCGTTCACATTGGCTGGTATGCGTACTCCTGTAGAATTTTCAGTTAAATAAACATTATTGGTTGTGATAGTGGAATTATCAATCCCAGCATTGGGTAAATCTAAAATACTTGAGGAGATGGAAGTGTTTTCACTCACTTGCTGTGCTCCGTTGTCAGGATTTACTGATATTACCGATGGCCGTGACCCCATTGATGGGGCTATGATTAAGGAATTAATTTTTGTATTAACACCGCCTATGGCATCTATCGTCAATAACCCATCGGCTACAGAAACAGTTACAGTCGCAGTCTTGAATAGCTGTGATGTAGTAGGAATGAAGCTTGCAATTGCATTTACGGCTTCTACATTTATAGTGTGTTTACTATTGGTATATGAACCATCTCCCACAGACACAGTTACGTCATAATTACCATTGGCAACCTGCACTTCCCATATACCTTCAATATTGGTAAGTGTAGTACTCGGCGCATCATTAGCCTGCATATGCATTAAAGTTGCTAAAAGTATATCTGCCGGCGTAGTTCTTTTCCTGCTGTTCCTGGTTAAATTAATTGGGGTTTTATCAGATCTTTTAATCCAGCCATATACATTACCAGTACCCTGGTATCCTGAAAGACGTTGCCCGAATGCCTGTCCGTAATCCCTTATCCAACCATTGGGCGGAACTGTCACTGAATCCTGGAAGTTAATTTTAAGGTTCGTAAGTGTTCCTGTAGTTCCGGATTTTACAGTAAGCGTTATCTTCAAAGTAACACTGTTATATCCCTGGGCAGAGGCGTTAACAAACGCGGTATAGGTGCCAAGTGATAAATTGGTAGCGTCAAAATCAAAAGTGATCTCCGATCCTGTTGTATAACTAATTCCATTTATAGATTGCCCATTAACTGAAATCCATTGTGGCAGATTACCTGCTTCATCCAGCGCAGAAAGAACAACATTCACGGGATTATGATCTGATGTGGATATGTATTCTAGTAATGACTGAGAACCACCTTGCTCAACATCCACGGCCTGGGACGATTGTGTAAAGGCAATTGATTTCGATGTAGTCGACGTGATAAAAGTTGCGGATATTGACTTATTTGCATCCATTATAATGCTTAGCGGGTTTGAAGCACCACTCGCATCTCCGCCCCAACCCGAGAATTGGTAGCCTGAAGCCGGCACGGCGGTTAAACTTACCCCCGATCCGCCGGAATATGAAGGCTGATCCGGACTTGTTGTGACGGTACCATTACCAACATTACTCACACTTAAACTATATTGTACAGGAGCTGCTTCCGGGGCCTGGATGATAACAAAATAATTATCTAACGTTCCCTTGGCGGGAAACGTTAAATTGGCACCAAGACTTATCGTTGTTGCGGTTTGATAGAACTTGGCATATAAGTCCATATTTTTAATCTTTGGATCATTAAAGCCCAATTGATTAGGAAGCTTCTGCCAGTCGCTTAGCCATGCAGGAAGAGCTGAAGCCCTGGGATCATAAGCTATGTATACTGTTGCAGGCCCATTTAAATTGAAAGATAAAAATGGGTTTGACTTAATATTTTTATCATCATTAGCCGTCTGTAGTAAGGTTGCATTCATTAGAAAATTAGGGATTGAGGTCACAGTATAAGTTCTGTCAGTATAAGTACGTACACCTACGGCCAACTGGGCCAGGGTGTAATTTTTACCATTGGTAACAACTACGTTGCTAACCAAGGCCTCGTTCGCAAAATTAGCTGTAACCGTTTTATTTGCATTCATGGTTACGGTGAGAGGATTTGTATTTCCCCCGGCATCCCCGCCCCAACCCGCAAATAGCTGCCCTGAAGCAGGAGTAGCTGTGATCGTAACATTTGTGCCCGTTGTATATGAGGATTGATCGGGGGTTTTAGTAACCGTTCCATTGCCAGTTGTAGTAATACCCAAAGTATAAGAGGAAGCCAACGATGAAAAATTAGCCGTAATTACTTTATTACCATCCATTGTAATAACTAATGGATTTGTGGTGCCATTTGCATCGCCATTCCAACCGGCAAATAGCTGGCCTGAAGCAGGAGTAGCTGTGATCGTAACATTTGTGCCCGTTGTATATGAGGATTGGTCAGGGCTTTTACTAACAGTCCCGTTACCTGAAGTGGTAACACTTAGCGTATAAGAAATTGCCGAAAAATTAGCGGTGATCAATTTGTTAGTGTCGACTGTAATAGTTAATGGATTTGTACTGCCACTTGCATTGCCCGCCCACCCGGTAAACTGCTGGCCGGAGGAAGGGGTAGCGGTTAAAGTAACACTTGTGCCACTATTATACTTAGCCTGGTCAGGCGATTTACTCACCGTGCCATTACCATTAGCATTCACATTTAAACTATACTGAACAGGTATTGCGGTAGTTGCTTTTGCTATTAGAAAATAATTATTCAAAGCGCCTTTTGCCGGAGATGCCAGGTTACCTCCAAGACTAACTCTTCCTTCCTGATAATCTTTACTATACAAATCCATGTGTGATATCTTAGAGTCATTTATCCCAATCTGATCAGTCAGTTTTTGCCATCCGCTTAACCAGGCAGGTAATACGGTGCCACGTGGATCGTAGGCAACATATAGTGTAGCATTTTGACTAAGGTCGAATGAAAGCAGGGTGGCGGATGTATTTCCTTTATCGTCATTCGCGGTTTTGAGTAAAGTAGTTGTATCAAGATAGGAAGGAACAGATGTAACCT
>JBKJRY010000236.1:0-36593 GCA_046593045.1 Chitinophagaceae bacterium
GGGCAATAATATTTATCGCCCCATGCACTGCGAAGGAGACAAAGTGTATGATAAACCCGGCAAGTGTCCCGTGTGTGGAATGAATTTGGTAAAAGCTTCCAACGATGAAAAGCAAAACTCCATTCAATCAGCTCCTCCGGATACAGCGGATAAATATTCTTGCCCCATGCACTGCGAAGGAGACAAAGTGTATGATGAACCCGGCAAATGTCCCGTATGTGGGATGAATTTGGAAAAAGTTTCTTCCGAAGAAAAGCAAGACTCCATTCAACCGCCTCCGGATGATGCAGTGGATAAATATTATTGCCCCATGCACTGCGAAGGAGACAAAGTGTATGATAAACCCGGTAATTGCCGGGTATGTGGTATGAACCTGGTAAAGGCTCCGGCCATGCCGAAAAAAAATAGTGCTCCGCAAATAACATCCGCGGATGCTAATGGAAAATATACTTGCCCGATGCATCCTGAAATCATCAGGGAAGGCCCGGGTTCATGCCCTATCTGCGGTATGGATTTGGTAGCGATGCAACCTTCGCAGGATGAAGAGGAAAGACTTTTAAAAGAGCTTTCCCGGAAGTTTAAAGTAGCTGTACTTTTTTCTTTCTTTATTTTCATTATTGCGATGTCGGATATGCTTCCCTCAAATCCGCTTTTTACTATCATGAGTCAGTCAGCATGGAACTATGTTCAGTTCGCCATGTCTATCCCGGTTGTGTTTTACAGTGGATGGATGTTTTTTGAAAGAGCATGGAGATCTGTTGTTAGCTGGAACCTGAATATGTTTACTCTAATTGGTATAGGCACAGGAGTAGCATTTTTGTTCAGTATAACAGCAATGTTCTTTCCCAATATATTTCCGGCACAATTCAAAACAGAAAATGGAACTGTGTTTGTTTATTTTGAAGCTGCAACAGTTATTCTGACATTAGTTTTATTGGGGCAATTGCTGGAAGCGAGAGCACATACTAAAACCAGTGGAGCTATTAAAGAGTTATTAAAATTAGTTCCGTCAAATGCAACGATTGTTTTAAATGGTGAAGAAAGAATAATATCGATTGATGAAATAAAAAAAGGCGATCTGCTGCGGGTAAAACCCGGGGAAAAGATTGCTGTTGACGGCAAAATTACAGAAGGTGAAGCAAGCATTGATGAAAGCATGATAACCGGGGAGCCTATTCCTGTCGATAAAAAAATTGGCGATAAGATCTCATCCGGCACCATCAACACAAACAGGTCCTTTGTAATGGAAGCAGAAAAGGTTGGTTCCGAAACTTTGCTTTCACAAATAATAAAAATGGTGAATGACGCAAGCCGTTCAAAAGCACCAATTCAAAAACTGGCAGATAAAATAGCGAAATACTTTGTACCGGCTGTTGTCATTGTCTCTGTCCTCACGTTCATTGCATGGACACTTTTTGGCCCTGAACCCAGGTATGTCTATGCTTTTGTGAATGCCATAGCCGTATTAATTATTGCCTGCCCCTGTGCTTTAGGACTGGCTACGCCAATGTCGGTGATGGTAGGTGTTGGTCGTGGGGCACAATCAGGGGTGCTTATAAAAAATGTAGAGGCAATTGAAAAGATGAATGAGATTGATACGCTGATCATTGATAAAACAGGTACGATTACAGAAGGCAAACCTTCCGTGGAAAATATTGTAGCGCAAAATGGGTTTGATGCAGATGATCTATTGAAACAAATTGCTTCACTCAATAAGCAAAGCGAACATCCATTGGCAGAAGCAGTGGTTAAGTATGCGTCTTCAAAAAATATTTCATTCACTGCTGCAAAAGATTTTCAGTCGGTGGCAGGCAAAGGAGTTACCGGCATGGTGGAGGGTAAAAAAATTACCTTGGGTAATAAAAAGTTAATGGAAGAAACGCATTCAGATATACCTGCTGATTTAGAAAGTCGGGTGAACTCCGAGCAACAACAGGGTAAAACAGTATCTTATATTGCTATCGACGGAATTGCAGCGGGATATGTAACCATCACTGACAAAATAAAGGAAACAAGCAAAGCTGCAATTCAAAAACTAATTAACGATAACGTATCCGTCATCATGCTTACAGGCGACAATGCAGGTACTGCAAGGGCAGTGGCCGAGAGTTTGCAGCTATCCGATTATAAAGCAGAGTTTCTTCCCCAGGATAAACTTGCAGAAGTAAAGCGCTTGCAGCAGGAAGGGAAAAAAGTAGCTATGGCCGGAGATGGCATCAACGATGCCCCGGCTTTGGCGCAGGCGGATGTTGGTATCGCCATGGGCACGGGAACTGATGTGGCTATAGAAAGCGCCACTATAACATTAGTGAAAGGCGATTTGGAGGGTATTGTAAAAGCCAAAAAATTAAGTCATGCTGTAATGAAAAATATTAAGCAAAACCTCTTCTTTGCCTTTGTTTACAATGTGGTGGGTGTTCCCATTGCCGCAGGTATTTTGTATCCTTTTTTTGGACTGTTATTATCACCTATGGTTGCCGCTGCGGCAATGAGTGTGAGTTCTGTTTCCGTAATAGGCAATGCCTTGCGATTGAGAAGTGTAAATCTTTAAACTAAAAAAATATTTGTATGAACAAAACACCTTCAGTTATCATTTTCGATGTCAATGAAACATTGCTGGACATGTCGCCGTTGAAAAAGAAAATTAATCGCGTGCTGGAAACCAGCAAAGGTTTTCGCATCTGGTTCGGAATGCTCCTGCAATATTCACTCGTTGATAATAATATAAACAACTATCACGATTTTACGGCCATTGCAGATGCAACTTTGGATATGGCAGCCAAAGCTTTAAAAATTGAAATAGACCAGGAAGAAAAGAAAGATGCATTGAAAACAATTAAAGAATTACCTGCTCATAGTGATGTGCCAGGGGGCTTGCAGCTCCTGAAGGAGAATGGTTATCGGCTTGCCACACTCACCAATTCTCCTGCAACTACGCTTTCTGCACAGTTACAACATGCAAAACTTACCGGGTATTTCGAAGTAACACTATCCATAGATACAATTAAAAAATACAAGCCGGCTTTAGAAGCCTATAAATGGGCGGCAGAACAGTTGTCAGTACACGCATCGGAGGCACTCTTTGTTGCCGCCCATGGATGGGATATAGCAGGAGCATTGCAGGCCGGAATGCAAGCGGGTTTTATTGAACGGAAGGGACAATCTCTTTATCCGCTGACGGATAAACCAAATTTCACTGCAAAAAATTTAACCAGGCTTGCCGACAGCATCATTTCACACTATAATTAGAGCAAAATGAAACCCAATGGTGATAATCCCAAACTGCCATTTGAACAATGGCCATACAGAGTTTTAATATTTCAGTCTCCGACAGAAGGCAATACAATTGCTCCGGTGCTACTAAATAACGCGGTGTCTTTCGGTTCTTTATTTTAATTTTTTTACAATTTCTAATTTCTGCGTTGCCAGGCCACGAACCGCATTAATTGCAGGAGGAAATATTTTTTAAATCAACTTCATTATTTTCGGGCATGTTTTTTAGCGTTGCGACAAAATATTCCTGATTTAATCAAAAGTAGATTCTTGAAAGGAGAAATGTTTAGTGTAATTTATTCAATTATTAAACTTTTTTATTCTTCACAAAGCCAGGAGCATAAAAATTTTATTTTTATCATTTGTTATTTAAATTCATCTAAATTCATCTCCGATTAATTCTAAAATTTTGTCTTTATGGAAAATCAAAAAAAGAAATTACGTGTGCTTGTAGTGGGTTGTGGAAATATGGGATCTTCTCACGCTATGGCATATCATACCATTGATGGATTCGAGGTTTGTGGACTCGTGTCCAGGGGAAAGTCAAAACAAATATTAAATACGAAACTTGGTAATGTCAACGCATTGTTCGATGACATAGATGAAGCCATAAAAGCAACCCGCCCTGATGCGGTTTGCATTTCCACTTATCCTGACACGCATGAGCTATTTGCCATTAAAGCTTTTGAGAATGGATGCCACGTTTTTATAGAAAAGCCGCTGGCAGATTCCGTTGAGGGCGCCGAACGTGTGGCTGCTGCCGCTAAGAAAGCCAACAAGAAATTGGTGGTAGGATATATCCTGCGGCATCATCCGTCATGGCAGCGCTTCATTCAATTGACTGGAGAACTTGGCAAGCCTCTCGTAATGCGGATGAATCTTAATCAACAAAGCGATGGAAGCATGTGGGTTCTTCATCGCAATCTAATGAAAAGCTTAAGTCCGATCGTTGACTGTGGAGTTCATTATATTGATGTAATGTGCCAGATGACCCGGTCAAAGCCGGTACAGGTATATGCAATTGGTGCGAGGCTGACCGAAGATATTCCCGCAGGAAATTATAATTATGGCCAACTGCAAATACGTTTTGAAGATGGATCTGTAGGCTGGTACGAGGCCGGCTGGGGGCCGATGATCAGCGAAACGGCATTTTTTGTAAAAGATGTTTTTGGTCCAAAAGGATCAGTATCGATTGTGGCCAAAGAAGCAGGTGGTGCCGGAAAGTCTTCTTCCATCGAGTCACACACAAAAACGGAATCGCTGCGTGTTCATCATGCCGACCTCGATGACAATGAAAAGTTTCTAAAAGAAGATAGATGGATAAACCTTGAAGATGAACCCAATCACCAGGAACTTTGTAATAGACAACAAGTATATTTCCTGAAGTCGATTATAGAGGATATCGATCTTGGCGCCCATGCTGAGGATGCAATAAATAGCCTACGGATAGCCTTTGCATGTGACGAATCTGTAAGAACCGGGAATGTTATATCATTGATTTAGTTTATCGCTGATTTCTAACCAATCAAATAGATTAATTAAGGTAGAAATAGTCATTGCGTGCCATCAGAAGTTTACAGCTAAGTAAAGCAGATATAGACTTAACTGAAAAAATCATATGATGGATCAGTTTCTTGAAATAAAATTATTTGATCACTTAATAGTAGGCAGTGAAGGATATTAGTTATTGCTGATGATTGCATACCTTCTAACGTTCGGGTGTAATAAATCTCTTAGAATTTTTATTTAAAATTTCTTGCTCCCGGAAAGATATTTTCCTGTGCAATTTCCCTTGCATGCGATGTTTTATTTTGTGCATGTGGAGGAATGGATGTCTCATCGGGGCGAGCTAAAGTTAAGACGGATGGCTCTTGATTTTGAGATGGAGTAAGATGTCGCAACAGCTTTGAAAAATTATAACAACACTTTACAATCACATGAATTACTTCTCCTTCAATTTGTAGTTTGCCTTCCACCATGATCAACTTTGATTGCAAAATTTCCTTGCGAAACTTTTCAAAATGACTTTCCCAAATAACGAGGTTAGCAAATCCTGTTTCATCTTCAATAGTCATAAAGCAAATACCTTTTGCAGTTCCAGGTCTTTGCCGTACCAATACAAGTCCTGCAACTTTTACAAGATCTCCGTCTTTACCGGTGGTTAATTTACTCGTTGAGATAATATGAAGCTGCTCCAGTTTTTCTCTTATAAAACTTACCGGGTGTGCTTTTAATGAGAATGAAGTGGCAGCATAGTCATGCACCACATGCTCGGATGTTGTCATAACTGGAAGGGTTACTTGCTCGCCTTTTGCATCAGCGGAAGTTTGCCCGGAAAACAATGAAACCGGCCGGTCTTTCGTAGAAACTTCCCACAATGCTTCGCGGCGATCAAGTCTAATGGAACGAAATGCATCAGCATCGGCTAATTTCTCAAGCGCAGCTTCCGGTAAATTAATATCCCGGAGTTCATTGATGCTGCTGTACATTTTTTTCCTGTTTGATAAAAGTATATCCATATCATTCTGCCGTAATCCTTTCACCTGCCGGAAGCCAAGACGCATCGCACAATACTTTCCTGATCTTTCTTCGAGCTTATTGTCCCATATGGAATAATTAATATCAACTGGCCTTACTTCAACACCATGTTTTCTTGCATCAATAATAATTTGAGCGGGTTGATAAAACCCCATTGGCATACTATTTAGCAACGCACATGCGAATACATCGGGATAGAAACATTTGATCCAGGAGGAAACATATACCAGCAATGCAAAACTTGCCGCATGGCTTTCAGGAAAACCGTAACTGCCAAAGCCTTCAAGTTGTTTAAAAACACGTTGGGAATACTCAAGTGTGTAGCCATTCTTCATCATTCCTTTGGTGAGCTTTTCTTCAAATTTTGTAACCATGCCCTTTGCTTTAAATGTTGCCATGCTGCGGCGCAGTTCATCCGCTTCGGCCGGTGTAAAGCTTGCTGCCACAATCGCAATCTTCATGGCTTGTTCCTGGAATAACGGAACACCTAATGTGCGTTTTAAAATTTCTTCCAATTCTTTTGACGGATATTCAACAGGATCTTCACCGTTACGACGCCTTAAATAGGGATGCACCATATCTCCCTGTATCGGGCCGGGCCTTACAATGGCTACTTCAATTACAAGATCATAAAAGCATTTGGGCTTTAGTCTTGGCAACATAGATTGCTGTGCACGACTTTCGATTTGAAAGACACCAATCGTATCTGCATGGCAAATCATTTCATACACAGCCGGATCATCTTGTGGGATATTCGCCAACGTTAAATCGAGTCCGTAACTTTCCTTAGCAAGATCAAAAGCTTTGCGGATGCAGGTTAGCATACCTAAAGCCAGCACATCTATTTTCATAAACCCAAGTGCATCAATATCATCTTTGTTCCACTCCATACAGGTCCTGTCAACCATCCGGGCATTCAGGATAGGGCAGAGATCACTTAGTTTACCATTGGTAATAACAAAGCCTCCTGTATGCTGGCCAAGCTGTCGGGGGAATCCCATAAACTCTTTGGTAAGCTGCAATACTTTCCGAAGATGCTTATCTGACGAGCTAAACCCATTCTCCGTTAATCTTTTTCCCTCAAACCATTCGTCAGTAAATTCCCAGACAGAACCAGAAAGACGATTGATGGTATCAACAGACAACCCCATTGCTTTACCAACATCTCTTGTCGCTCCTTTTTGATGTTGCTGTGTAACGGTCGCTACTATAGCTGCCCTGTCGCGCCCATATTTTTGAAACAAATATTGCATTACTTCTTCCCGTCTTTCATGCTCAAAGTCCACATCAATATCAGGTGGTTCATTTCGGGCGGAAGAAATAAAACGCTCAAATAATAATTCAAATTTTGTTGGGTCAACTGAGGTAATTCCAAGGCAATAACAAATAGTTGAATTGGCAGCGGAGCCACGGCCCTGGCAAAGGATTCCCTGTTGCCGTGCAAACCGTACAATATCATACACTGTAAGAAAATACGGTGCGTAATTCATTTCTTCAATAAGGGCTAATTCATAATTGATGCCGGTACTGATTTTTTCGGGGATACAATCGCCGAAATGTTGTTTAGCACCCTGCCATGCTAAGAAAGTTATTTCCTCCTGTGGTGTTCGTTCGCCAGTAGTTATTTCTTTAGGGTATTCATACTTTAATTCATTTAATGAAAATTGACAGGCCGTTGAAATTTCCTGTGTGCGAAGAATGGCCTCCGGATATTGCCGGAATAACCGATTCATCTCTTCCTGTGGCTTCAAATACCTTTCAGCATTGGGATGCAAACGAAATCCAGCATTATGGATAGTACATTTTTCACGAATGCAGGTCACAATATCCTGTAGCTGTCGCCTGCCCGGCTCGTGATAATGCACATCATTTGTTGCAACCATCGGTATATTTAGATGTGATGATAGTTGTGCAATCCTGTATAAATATTTGCTGTCATTTCCATGGTAACGACGGCTTACTGCTATGTAAAAATTATCTCCAAATATATTATGGTATTCATCCAATGAATTTGCAAATGATGCATCAAACTCAAATATTTCATTTAATTCGCGGGGAGGCAGCACTACAAATATTACATCATTGGCATATTCATAAACATCTTTTTTATATAAATGACATTCGCCTTTTTCTGCACGGCGGTTTCCTAAAGTAAGCAAATTAGAAAGTTGCGAGTAAGCTATCTTGTTAGTAGGATATGCCAGCAGCGGAAGTCCATCTAATAACTCAAGATGGCAACCAACAATAATGCGGATCCCATTTTTTTTCGCGGCTGCATGAGCACGAACAATACCTGCAAAACTGTTTCGGTCTGTGATAGCTATTTCCTTATAACCAAGGGTCGCTGCATGTTCTACCAATTCTTCCGGGTGCGATGCTCCACGGAGAAAACTGAAATTGGTTGTTACTTGTAATTCTGTGTAATTCATACATTCTAAATTTTCAATATTCTTTTTGCTTGCCCAAAAAAAATAAAAACAGACTCCCCGCAAACGCTATACAGCTCGATTGCGGGAATGAGCTATGGTAGCAAGCTTCGTTTCGACAAGGCAAAAAGAAAAGAAAGCGTTAAGCAAAAAATCCGTGCATGAACCAATTATAAGACTTGTCTTCATCATAATGACCTGACCGGAATAACCAGTACCGGCAACCTTCTTCATCTTCCACGTAATAATAATCACGTAGTTGTCCTTGTTGCAGCCACCATTCCTGCTCAATCCTTTCTGGTCCATCTGACCTTATTATCTTATGCAATTTTCCTTTGTAACGAAACAACATTGGTGGATAATCAGGTACAGGTGCTGTTACTTCAATCGGTTCAGGACTGGACAATAGTTGCAATGGCCTTGGCCTGTCAATTTTCCATGCGGTTTGTAATTTTTCATCAAGAGTAGCTGCAAGTTTATACGAACGCTCAGGCCAGTAATGTTCATCAGGAACATAGCGGTGAATGTTATCAGCACCAATCTTTCCACCTATCCGGTCCAGCAATTCAGCCAAACCAATATCATCCAAACCGGCGTTGCTCTCAAATAGTTTTTCCTGTAGGGTAGAAAGTTCTTCCACTTTAGGAGCTTCTAAAATAAAAAGTTCTATCCCCAATGCAGGTTCGATGGTTGAAATCTTGTCTTCAAATAATTTAAACAAATGCCTGCCATTACAAGAAGGCCGATTGGTCCCTATATTAATTTGTTCAATTTTTCCATCAACACGATAACATTTAAACACAGCCATACGAAGACCTTTTTCTTCCTGCGTTAATCGCTTACATAAATTATCCAGTAATTGTTGTAATGCGATTTCAATTCCGCTTGCTGTTACAATTGGTTCCAGGCATGGAAGCCTTTCTTGATAAGGAACAACCGCATGTATGGGCTGGATTGATTCTTCTTCATGGCCTAAAACCTGGTCTAAACGTTTGAGAATTTGTTGGCCAAAACGCCGCCGCAATGCAGAGCGGGACATGCTTATAAATTGACTGATCTTCCGAAGACCCAATTTTTCCAAACGTTCTGTAATTTCAAATTCAAGGCGAAGTGCTGATGAAGGTAGTGATAGCAATGCTGTTTCCTGGTGCCCGGTTCCAATGATGAATGCATTGTTGCTGTAACGTGCTATCGCCCATGCAGCACCAATTGTATCAGTAATTGCAGCACGGCTACTATAGCCAAACTTTTTTAATCGGTTATTTATTTCCGTTAAGTATTGTTTTTCGCCACCCCAAAGATGCGTACAGCCCGTAACATCCAGTATAAGTCCATCCGGCATATCAATGGCAACTACAGGAGTATATCGTATGAACCACTCAGCAAAACCATTTAGTAATTTGCTTTGCCGCCCTGGTTCATCATCAAAAAACTTCAGGTAGGGAATGATCGCTCTTGCATCCGCTAAGGCCATTCCTGTATCTACACCTTGTTTCTGCGCCAAAATATTTGCATCTGTTACAACCATTCGCCCATGCTCCGGCTTAGATATTACAAAAGGGACTTCTTTCAAACCAGGCTGCCGGCGAATCAGCCAATCTGTTTTGAGATACCGAAACCATATAGACATAAAGCGCTTCGTCATTTCATCCCGTTTTCTTTTGCAATACAGGAATCGAAGTGATTTTATAAATATGCCGGAAGCGCCCTGCAATAAATTCTATTTGCCAGCTTCCTGGTTTTCCATTTCTTACTTTTAGTAAATCAACATTCCAACGGGCGAAACCCACACCAGGCATATTTTCTACAGGCTCACTGGGAAGTGCAGTAATTTTCCAACGGGTTAAGCAGGCTGTGGTAGTTAAATTAGTGGGATTGCGTCGAAGGACAAATCCTGTGACCCTGCTTTGTTCAACGGCTAATTGGAGCCTTCTTGATGCAGTAAAATTTAATTCTTTTATCTCTCCTATAACCGCAGACAAACCTTCACATTTGAGCGCTTCTTCTATTGCCCAGAGCATTTCTTTTTCTTTTTGCAATTCAATAAAGATGATTTTATCTGGAGCTATGCCAAATGATTTCAATGCAGGAGGAAAAATTGTTTGTTTGGCACCAATCCATATAGATGTTCCGCCATTTCGCATCAATGAAGCAAGCACTCCTGTTATAAAACCGTGTGTTACTGCTACATCTTCTATGGAACCACAAATAAATTCATGAACAGCGCCTAATGGAAATGTATTGCCGGGAAAAGCATTTTTTATTAGTCCAAGCCTGGAATCTATTTCATTATTATTAAGGATAGATTTGAATCCCTGAAAGGGAAGAATATCCCTTCGCAACCTGTCAATAATATCCGCTTTTGTCCCCATCATTAATGTATGTACTTAAATCAGCAATAAATAGGTACAATATTACTAAATAATTTAGCAAATTATTGCTTTCGGAATTAAAAATCTGCGAGTCTTAGTAATAATATTATAGCTATTGGAAAATTATGCCCAGCCGTATGGACTCTCATGATCATAGTGATGCCGCAAATTGTAGCTACCCCTTTTAATTAGGCATTTTATTTCTGATTGCTTAAAACCGGCAAAACTTTGTTAGCATGAATGCATGCTGGATCATTCTCGGCTCGCTTTATTATCTCCAATGAAACAGGAAGTAAATGGATTCGGAATTTGATATCAGTCTTGAGGCCATCAGTCAGAATCCAAAGATCATATGTATCCCTACTGATATTTCCGACTTCTTTAATTTTTCTACATCGGCATATGCCAATCCTATGAAGCACTAACAGAAGAGATACACATCACTTATTTGTCTCAGCCTATCAATTGTTATTTCCTTATCAGAATTCCGCTGAATTTCTTAGAAGAGTATAGATTTATTAAGGCTGTTGAACAAACTGGTTTTGTAACAGCCGGTCAGTTATTTCTCAGCTTAATTCCCATTTGCTGATACCAACTTATTAACGATTACATAATATGCCGATAGTCTGTATAATCTGGATAAGTAATTTTATTAAACAGGTTGTCCGGTCAGAACATCAAATCGTTGAGCAGGGGTAAACGCTTCGATTTTCGGGGGGAAGAAAAAAGTGGCGTATGAATAGATTTCAGGAAAACAGAAAAGGGAAAAAATAATTTATAAAAATGAAAAAATACTGATGGTAAATATTTCTATCATTCGAAATATTGCTGTGGAGACAATATCAAAGTACTTTTAATGACAAATTAATACATACTTTTCTGTATTCGGAAGGTGTTTGTTTTGTAATCTTTTTAAAAAACTTATTGAAGTTGGCCATATTTTGATAGCCTGATTGAAAACAAACATCTGAAATTGTTAACTCCTGATTTTGAAGAAGTTTGCATGCATGGCCTACTCTCAATTCATTTAGAAATTCTACAAATGATTTCTGTGTTTTTTTCTTAAAAAAGTTGCAAAAGGCTGGTGGTGTTAAATTAGCAACCGAAGCTATTTGTGATAATGATATAGTTTCTGAAAAATTCTTTATAAGATATTGGTAAACATTGTTCATTCTTTGAGTATCCTTTTTATTAAAAGTATGGTAGTAGCCGATAGACGCAAGACATTCATACTCATTAGATTCTATTAATAGGTTAATAACATCTAAAAAATCAATAATCTTTTCCAGCGGATTCTTGTCAATAATTGCATTTAATCTATTTGTAGCGTTTTTTTGTGTATTTCCATAAAAGCGTATTCCTCTTTTTGCTTTGTCAAGGAGGTCTTGAATCTTGGAAGCATATCGGTCATCATTGGAAAGTTCTGTAAGAAAATGGGGACTAAAATAGGTGACAATTGCTTTAGCTGGCGCTAAATTGGAGTCTCTAAAATAAAGAGGATCATTATACCAAATATGCGGAAGATTTGAACTCATAAGAACGAAATCGCCAGAGGAGAAATTTGAAATATTATCCCCCACGATTCTTTTACCAAAACTTTCTACGACATAATTCATTTCACACAGTTCATGGAAATGGAAAGGGGTTATAAAGTGCTTCTGTTCAATTTTCTTAAAAGAAATTGATTGTTTTTTATGTAAATCAACTTCTATAAGATGCGCCTTCATAATTAATAAGATTAGAATTTATAGTAATAATTACCATCTAAATGTAAACTATATTCTCATTTTTATATCAATAAGTTCCAAAAGCATTAAGATAGTTGCAATTTCTGTTAAAAGAACGTTAGTTGCTAAATACGTAATCTAATACCTTCGCCTTATCATTGGTATAATTAATATCGTTGCTCGATTGGTATTATACGGTTGCTTGCTCGAAAAATACAAATTTATTATTGGCTTTTTAACTGACAGAAATTAAAATGTTATGTGTTTAACAAGCTTGTAAACAAGAATATCTATTCGGAATTTTTTTTTTACTTGAATTTCCTTGTGAGAAGATAAATATTTGTTTCTGTAACGGATTTTGTTTCAATTACTTTTTTGGTCAAAAAATGGATTTTCCAGAAAGCGGCCTGTAAAGAGTATTTGACGTAATAAGATATTTCAATATCAAATATCTTAGGCGTGAGGTTTTCGCCAACTATCCCACAGTTATTGTTTTGTCATCACGATTGTAAATTATTTATTTAATAACCATAAACAACTTGAGTATGAAAATGAATCGACAGCCCCTACCACTTAAAACCTGTGGGTTTATATTTTGCATTAGTATGCTTCTTTTTTGTATTGCTGCCAATAGTTATGCGCAGGGTGGAGAAGGGATCCATGGCACTATAACAGATGCTGCTAATAAGCCATTGCCCGGTGTTACAGTCGGGATAAAAGGAACAAATTCCTTTGTCCTGAGCGATGAAGGTGGTCATTATCGCATAAATGCAAAGGCTGGATCCACTTTAGAATTTTCCTATGTTGGAATGGGGAAAAAGGAAATCGAAGTTGGTAAGGAAAACCAAATTGATATTGGCTTGGTCCCTACATCCAACTCATTGGGCGAAGTAGTGGTGTTAGGTTACGGTACACAAAAAAGAGCAGATGTAACCGGATCGGTATCATCCATTAAATCTGCAGATCTTGCAGACAGAATTACCTCCAACCCATTGGAGGCATTAGAGGGAAAAGTGTCAGGCCTCAGTATTTTTAATAATTCCGGAAGACCAGGCGGCGACATCCGCATTAATCTGCGAGGCTTCAATTCTATCACCGCATCTAATTCCCCATTGTTTGTTATTGATGGTATTGTTGGGGCAAATTTTGAAATGCTCAACCCTGGTGATATTGAATCTATAGATGTATTAAAAGATGCCTCCTCAACGGCTATTTACGGTTCGCGTGGTTCCAATGGAGTAATCATTGTTACTACCAAACGAGCAAAGGTGGGCGATTTTGGCATTACTTATAATGGCAATATCAGCGTAAACAAGATAGCCAGAAAAATGGATATGCTGGATTCCAAAGGGTATATGGAATGGTTTAAAAGAGGTTGGGAATATGACCCGAAACGTGGTGCTCTGCCTGACTTTCACGCAGACTATCCAGACTTATTTGGTGCAGACGGCAACCCGATTTATAACACAGACTGGCAGGATGCTGCTACCAGAACGTCAATTTCCAATCGTCATTTTATTTCACTTACCCAGGGAACTGCAAAATCTAAAAGCGGGTTGTATGCCGGTTACCAGGATGACGAAGGAATTCTTCTAAAAACATCCTACAAGAAATTTAGTGCACGGTATAACACCGAATTAAACCTTCGATCATGGCTCACCGTTGGCGGAGATATAGGATATAATCAGACTAAAAGCAACCAGTTGGACGGATTTGCTGTAGGCGGCATGAACGCTACCAGACTAATGATAGAGATGCTGCCGATTTTTCCGATAAATTATCCAAATGGTAATTGGAGCAGGCTAAATGATTTTGGCTATAATTTCAATCCTGATGGTACGCATTATAAGGGGAGTATTTATCCTGCTGATAATCCCGTGAGACAGCTTAATCAAATGGTAAATCTGTTTACGAACGATCAACTTTTGATAGACTTTTATACAAGTATCAAACTCGCTAAGGGACTCACTTTTAAAACTACTTATTCTTCGCAGATATTTTCTCAAAGGAATAACTTATACATTGGTAAAGACGTTCAAGGTATTGGTCCTTTAGGCGGCTCCGGATCTGTTGGCAGTTTGAGAAATAAATACTGGCAGACAGAAAACTATCTTACTTATGACAGATTTATTGCCACAAACCATCACCTCAATATAGTGCTGGGAACAAGTTGGATGAGCACTAGCCAGGAAAACGCTACTGCTAGTTCGACAAATTATTCAACCGACTATTATCAGTTTAATAATCTGGGGGCAGGGTCCGTAAGAGGAACCCCTCAATCAAACTATTTCGACTATAAACTGAATTCTTATTACGGACGTGCTAACTATGCCTACATGAGTAAATATCTTTTAACTCTTACTGGTCGTTACGATGGTTCATCTAAGTTTGGCAATTCAACTAAATATGCATTTTTCCCATCAGGGGCTCTCGGGTGGGTTATGTCAAAAGAAAAATTCCTTGAAGGCATTGACTTTATTTCTTTCCTAAAACTCAGGGGAAGCTATGGTATAACAGGTAACTCTGAGATCAATCCTTATTCTTCTCTTGGAAATATAGGTACTGCTACGCTCAGTTTTAATGACCAGCTTGCTATCGGCGCCCTGCCTGCAAGTATACCAAATCCAAACCTGAAATGGGAGCAAACAGCTCAAACTGATATTGGGTTTGATTTAGAGGTATTAAATAACCGTTTGTCGCTAACAGTTGACTATTACAAAAAGAAAACGACCAATCTTTTATTGAATGTTCCCATATCTACTGTTACTGGTTATACGTCAGTGACAACAAATATTGGCAGTTTGCAGAATACTGGTATAGAATTAATGCTGAGAGGAGCAATTGTAAAGAATGAGAATTTCGACTGGAACCTGGGTATATTATATTCTAAAAATGTGAATAAAATATTGACTTTAGGAGCTACAAATGCAGATATCTTTCCTGGTCCTAACTTTCTTGGACAAACCAATATATTACAGGTTGGCAAACCGATAGGTAACTTCTGGGGTTTTAAAAGAACAGGGACATGGAGCGAAAAAGATGCCGCAGAAGCAGCGTTGTATGGGAAAAAGCCGGGCGATATCAAACGGCTGGATGTAAATGGAGACCATGTCTTCGATAATAGTGATGCAATGGTCTTAGGTAATATGTTTCCCAAGTATGATATGACATTTACTACCTCCGTTAGATATAAGAGTTGGAATTTGACTGCTAATGTTCAGGTAAGGCAAGGGAATAAAGTGATGAACGTTACGAGTCTTACCATTGAAGACAGGCAATACTATGCAAATAGCTATGGAACTATTTTGAAAGA
The DNA here is from genome assembly GCA_046593045.1 of Chitinophagaceae bacterium. Taxonomy (GTDB): domain Bacteria; phylum Bacteroidota; class Bacteroidia; order Chitinophagales; family Chitinophagaceae; genus Ginsengibacter. Next base: position 15,650 of record JBKJRY010000236.1, read on the forward strand.
TGCATGGACTCCAGAAAATCAAAATACGATGGTGCCCTCGTTGCGTTTTTCACATGTAGATCCCTGGGGTACTGACCTGCCATTCTTTATGGATAGCAGGTGGGTAGAGGACGGCTCATTTATAAGAGGACAAAGCATAAATCTCAGCTATACACTCCCAAAAACAACAAGTAAGCTTATTGGACTTAGTAATTTAATGATTTATGGTAACGTGCAGAATTTCTTTCTTATATCGGCATATAGGGAATTTGATCCTGAAGTGAGCACATTCGGAGGATCTTTTGCCCAGGGAGTAGAGTTTTACGGCTCTCCCAGGCCCCGTACGTTCTCTTTAGGAATTAATGCAAACTTTTAAACTAATTCAACATGAAAAATATTATTCTGATTATCTTACTAGCAACCGTACTTTTCTCCTGCAAAAAGTGGCTTCAGGAAACTCCGCATTCAGTTATTACCAGCGACCAGTTTTATAAATCCCAAGAAGATGCCCAAACGGCGGTAAACGGTATTTACTCATTTTTATACGCTCCTTATACCGGCGCTGGACGTAACTACGGTTATGCAATGTTGGAGCTGGTCACCGGAGGTTATACAACAGTTTCAGAAGGTAATGATCTTGTAAATATTTATAATCTCAGGCAGAATTCAGCAAGCCCATTATTGCAGCAATGGTTCACTTCATCCTACCAGGGAATAGAGGCGGCAAACCTTGCTATTGCCAACATTCCAAATATATCTATGGATGATAATGTGCGGAATAAATTAATAGGGGAATCTAAGTTTTTGCGTGCTTACTACTATTACAACCTGGTAAACATATTCGGAGATGTCCCGTTAAAGATATTACCAACTTCGAGCTCCACTGATGGATTGCTTTCTAAAACTCCTGTAAAGGATATTTATGAGACAGTTATTGTGCCCGATTTAAAAGATGCGGAGAATAGTGGACTTCCTGCTACGCCTGTTGGCACAGGTAGGGTATCAGCTGGTGCTGTAAAGGCTTTGCTGGCAAAAGTTTACTTGAGCATGACTGGATTTCCGGTAAATGAACCTGATAAACTTGCCCTTGCACGGGATAAGGCTTTGGAGGTGATTAACAGTGGTTCTTTTTCATTATTCGAATCTGACGCTAATAATACATGGTTTGATAAGCTAAATAACCCGGATTTTGACAACAAAGAGGAACATATTTTCAGTGTCAATTTCGGACTAGATATAGTTAATAATAGAATTCCGGACGAATTATATCCTAAAGGAGTTTCCTTCAATCGTAATGGCAATACTGATAATGATATGGGGCTTCTTTATCCTGAAGAAACTTTCCTGAATTCTTATGAAAGTAGTGATCTGAGACGCAAGAATAACGGATTTTTCTTTAATACAATTACCGTGGATGGAGTGGTATATAATTTTCCATGGACAATCTATAAATTTTTTGACAAAAATCTTATAAATAATTCACCCCGCTCGGGTAAAGATTTTCCTGTAATACGCTATGCAGATATATTACTTACGTATGCTGAAACACAGAACGAAGCTGATGGCAACCCAAACACGCAAGCCTACGATGCTCTTAATAGCATCCGTTTACGGGCTGGTTTGCTGCCAGTTTCTGGCCTTAGCCAGACTGCTTTTAGGGACGAAGTCTGGAAAGAGCGCTATTGGGAATTGTGCGCTGAGAATAAGGTATGGTTTGATATTGTGCGAACACATAAAATTTTCGACGCAGCGAATGGCGTTTTTGCAGACGCTGTTGGTTTTAAATTGCCAAGTGGTGCAATCTTCAAAGCAGAAAATCTAAAATTCCCTATTCCTCTTTCTGAAGTGCAGATAAACCCACTATTGAAGTAATTATTTTCAAAAAGGGTTAGGTTTTAAATATTTGATTGTGATATTATATTAGGAGCAACTAAAAGTTTAATGATATGAGTTTTAGTAAGAAGATTGTATGTATTGTATTAATGTTTGGTAATACAATTCTAAATGCGCAAACGAACTATCGTCCACATGGGTCCAAAAATACTGATCATTCTTATTTTAAAAACGGGACCATAAGTATCGTCAGCTCCAGTCATCAGGATATTGCCTGGATGGATTCTATTGGAGCTTGTGAGGCATTCCGCGACGAAAAAATGCTGACACCCGTATTGGATATAATGAAAACAAATCCTGATTTTTGTTTCAGTGTAGAAAATGCATTGAGCCTCAAAGAGTATTTGTACCGCCATCCTGATCGTTATGATGAAATATTACAACGCACCCGGGAAGGTCGTTTGGAATGGGGTGCGACATATAATTGTCCTTATGAATCGATGTATGATGGAGAAGCATTAATACGTCAAACTTATTTGGGAAGAAAATGGCTGAAGAAGATGTTGCCGGGCTGTGATTTTGTTACCGCCTGGAACGTGGATGTGCCCGGAAGGTCCTTGCAAATGCCGCAAATTCTGGCTAAATCAGGAATAAAATATCTCAACTTTTCAAGACTTGAACCGGGAATCTATAAATGGTGTAGTCCCGATGGCAGTTCTGTTTTGGGATGGACACCTGGCCAATATTATGAAGCAAGTCTACCAGTAGTAAATGCAAAAACAGATGAAGGTAAAAAGCAGGCCTTAATAAAACGTCTCAATGAATGGGCTGTTTATTATAAGGCAGATAAAATAAAGCCAGCCTTGCCTTATCTGATTTCTATGGACTGGTCAGAGCCGAATGAATTTGCATCACTAATAAAATCATGGAATCAAAAGGCAAAAAAAGAGGGCCTTCCTTCCTTAAATCATTCGGGAACTACTGCAAGTTTCAAAGCATTTGATACGCCAGGTGCCCACTTTGAAGAATTGAATGGTGAACGCCCTGATGAATGGCTTTATATTCATGGGCCAACGCATGAAAGAGCTCTTACTGCATCACGAGAGGCAAACAGGACACTTACTGCTGCGGAAAAATTTGCGACTATTGCTGCAACAATTAAAAGCGATTTTTCTCTATATCCTCAAAACGATTTTACTACTGCCTGGGGAGAGGCCATTTATCCTGATCATGGTTGGGGGGGTAAACATGGGGATATGACAGACCTTACCTTCAGGAAAAAATTTGAAGATGCCTATAGCATCTCTAATAAGATCCTGCAGAATAGTTTATCTTCTATAGCAAAATCGATCGGGTTTAATAAAAAGGGTAAAGCAATAGTAGCCTTTAACCCTCTTTCATGGGAAAGAACAGATAAGGTTGAAGTAAGTTTAAATGTATATGGACAAGATACAATGTCGTATAAAGTTTTTGATGCTGTTACTAATAAGGAAGTACCAAGTCAATTAATTACAGCAAAGCCGGTAAAAGGATCTGACGAGACAATAACACTTGTATTTGTCGCAGAAAAAATTCCATCGTTGGGTTATAAAACTTATTACCTGGAACCTTATTCTGCGGAGCTTAAAAAAGGAGTGCCGGTTTATCCTACAGATCCATCACAGGTTAGTTCAAAAGCAAATTCTACCAATTATGAAAATAAATTTTACAGAATTCAATTTGGAGAAGGTGGGCTAAAGAGTATTTTTGATAAAGAATTAAGCAAAGAACTTCTGGACACAAAAAACTTATTAGGTGGGGAAATATTTCAGTTAGAATCTATTGGAAATGGGGCTGGAGAATTTTCAGCTATACAACCTGTAACCATGAATGGTTTTGAAAAAGTAAGCCAGTACCAGCCAAAATGGAATTGTACAGAATATGGGCCTGTAAGGAAAACATGGGAGTTAACACAGTTAACAAAATTTGCGTCAATTCACCAAACCGTCACGTTATACGATAATTTAAAACAGATAGATTTTAAGGTAGAAATATTAGGGTTTTCAGGAGAGCATTATCGTGAATACCGTATGGCATTTCCACTTAACCAGGAAAAATCAACAGTGGCTTATGAAGTACCGATGGGTGTAGTGGAAGTTGGTAAAAATGAAATAAAAGGTGCAGCCGGTTTTTCTAAGTCTGCAGGACGGAAGATATCTTTTGACCAAATTTATTCAACACCATGCAAAGATGTGCATCCCCGGGAGGTTCAGGATTGGTTTAATTCAAGTTCGGATGATGTTTCTGTAACCATTAGTAGTTCAGTAGCAGTATTCGATTGGATTGATCCAACTGATGAAAGCAATTCCTCTACTGTATTGCAGCCCATTCTGTTGGCCAGCCGTAAAAGTTGCCATTCGGAAGGCAACTACTATTTGCAAGCTGGTAACCATTCATATCGATTCAGTTTAACTTCTAATAAAGGAGATTGGCAGAATAATGTACATGCTGGAAAGCAACAAAATCAACCTTTTCAGCCGGTTATAGTTGACGTTGATACACCAAGGGAAGGGTTACCTCTAGGTTATAGTTTCGCCGGAGTAAATGCAGATAATATAATAATTACGGCTATCAAAAAATCTGAAGATGAAAACAATATAATCATGCGATTAGTAGATATGCAGGGAAAATCTGTTGATGCAACCATTAACTGGTTTGGGAAAGTGAACGGAGTAAACACTACTAATATCATTGAAGAAGAAGATAAGCCATTGAGTAAAAATACAGATGCAATAAAACTATTGGTAAAACCTTTTTCAATTGAAACAATCAGAATTAAATAAGTGGACAATATTGTTTTGAAAAAGGATTTTGAAAGATGAAAAATTTAAGGCTACGGTAGGGAAGCACAACACTGATAAGGGCTGTTGTTTTTGTGATGTTGAGAATCAAAATTTAAAGCAATGAGAAATTTATTTAGTATATGTTTTAAAGTTTTTCTTCCGTTATTTTCCTTTTTTATTTTAGTGAGCGTGCCTGCGAGAACACAATCTAATGATGAAAAAGTGTTGAAAGTGAGCAATAATTCTTTTGAATTATTAAAACGAATTAGTGACCTGTCTGCAGGGAAAGCATCCATTTATCTTACAATAACTACACACCAGGATTTAGCCTGGATTAAGTCCATTGAGAAATCGACCATTGACAGGGATACTTTGTGGTTAACACCGTTTATGAAGCGGCTAAGGGAGTCTCCATCATTTCAAATGGATATCGAGCAGTCGTCTGTTATCAGGGAATATATTAACCGGCATCCTGAAGCGAAGGATACTTTGGCAAAATATATGAAGGAGGGAAGAATACTTGTTGGCGCTGCATTTACTCAGGCTTATGAAGAGATGTATTCAGGAGAATCTTTGGCAAGACAGTTCTACTTTGGAAAAAAATGGTTAAAAGATAATTTTAATCGATATAATACAACTATATATTATAACTCAGATGTTCCTGGGAGAAGCCTGCAGATGCCACAGCTAATGGCTAAAGCAGGAGTAAATGGCATGTTCTTCAGCAGGTTTGAGACTGGTATTTACGATTGGTACAGCCCGGACGGATCTTTCATAACTGCTTATTCGCCAGGCCACTATATTGATTTTTACAATATACTTGCTAAAGAAGATACTGCCGCAGTGAGAAGTATGGCAGAACAGGCAATGTACTGGCTAAAATATTACAATAACAAGTCTTCTGAAAAAAAGGCCATACCTGCTGTTTTGAACTATGAGTTTGGTTGGAACCAGAAGCCTGTACAAAATCTTAATCATTTCGTTGATTTTTGGAACAGCATTTCGAATGTTGAAAATGAAAAGGGCGAAAAATTAAAAGTAATTCTTCCCCAATTTCGTTTTGCCACCTTTGATAAATTTATCAATAATATTAGGGCTTCATCAGATATTCCTAAAATTATTGGTGAACGTCCAAATGAGTGGATTTATATTCATGGACCATCTCATCACTGGGCATTGTTAGCTAGCATAGAAGCAGATATTTTATTACCGGCTGCAGAAAAATTTTGGTCTTCAATAGATATGACAAATAAAAAATCTGCATATCCTAAAAAAGAATTTTTGGAAGCATGGGAATCCAAAATTTATCCTGATCATGGATGGGGAGGAGAAGATGGTCAGTCGACAGATGATATTTTTCTGGCAAAATTTGCATTTGCAAAAGAGGAAGGTAAAACCTTATTGAACGAAGCAATGCACAATATAGCATCGAATATTGTCATGGACCATGGAAAGGGAATTCCTGTAGTTATCTTTAATAGTTTGAGTTGGAAGCGAACAGGCCCTGTAACGTTCAAAATGCAATCGATTTCCAAATCACAGTCATTTGCTATCTATGATGCTATTGGTAAAAAAATACCATCACAAATTTCAAATGTAGCGTTGGATAAAAATGGATATAGTGGAACATCAACTATCACATTTATTGCTACTGACATTCCTTCGATTGGCTATGCTACTTACTTTGTAAAAGCCATAGTAGAAGATAATGAATCAAAAACACTTGAGTTTTCTAATACCTATGATAACCAGTTTTACCAATTACATTTCGGAAAGGGAGGAATAGACAAATTAATTGATAAAGCCTCAAATAAGGAACTTTTGAGCGATAATGGATTGAATGCTGGCGAAATATTTACGCTTAAATCAGTAGGAAATGGCGCAGGTGAATTTGATGCCATTCAGCAGCCAACCATGGAAGGTTTTGACAAGGTTAGCAATTACGAAACGAAATGGAACAAAATTGAAGATGGCGCTATCTATGCCGTTTTTAAATATAGGCAACCAATTCGAAATGCCGTGGTGGAGCAATGCATAAAGGTATATAAGACGATAAAGCGCATTGATTTTAATGTGGCTTTAAAAAACTGGGAGGGAACTTTATACCGGAAGTTTAGAATGGCGCTACCTTTAAATATCACCAATGCAAAAGTAAGCTATGAGGTGCCGTTTGGTGTAGTTGAGATTGGCAAGGATGAATTGAAAAAACCGGCAGGTCAAATATATCAGACAATACCTGAGAATATACATCCTCGTGGGTTGCAAAACTGGATGAACGCATCTGGAAAGAATTTTGGAGTGACGTTGAGTTCATCAGTTGCTGCGTTTGATTTTATTGATGTTACCGGACATTCTCCCAATTCTACACTGCTACAACCCATACTTCTTGCATCCCGAAAAAGTTGCCATAGCGAAGGCAACGAATATCTCCAGACCGGGGATCACTTGTACTCTTTTTCACTCACTTCAGATAATCCTGGTTGGACAAATGGTTTCCAATTTAGACGTGAGGCGAACGAATCCCTGCAAGCTGTTGTAAACCCTGCTCAAACAGTTAATGCAAAACTCCCCGGAAAGAAAAGCTTTGTTTCGATTAGCAAAGAAAATGTGATCATCACAACGATGAAAAAAGCAGAAGACGATGATGGAATTATTTTGCGGTTTTATGAAACTGAAGGTAAGGACACCGATCTTGAATTTCAATTTGACCGGCCTATAATGAAGGCATATACCACTTCTTTGATAGAGCAAACTTCGAGAGAGATTCTATCTTCCGGGAGTACGCTTAAATTTAATATTAAGCACAATAGCATCGAAACAATAAAAATATATTTTAAGTAGAAAAAATCATATGCTAAAATCTTTGAGTGTTTCAATTTTTATTTTTTGTTTTTTGTTTTCAGGATTTGCCCAGGAGTCTTTAATAACTTATCCCAAACCCTTTACCTATGAAAAAATAAATGGGCAGCTCGTTACGGACGCAAAACTCTTTTATGAGGGAGGTAAAAGTAATCTTACAATTGAACTCGACGGAAAACGCCTGCCCTACCAGGTTGAAGGTGATTCCTTACTGGTAAAACTGCCATTAATTGGTGATAGAAGTTCAATGGTTTTTAAAGAAAAAGGCCACCTAATAAAGAGCCAGGAATTCTACCCCTATATCTCAGCAGACTGGAATTATTTTGCGAATGGAACTATTGAAATCATCAATACTTCTCACCAGGATATTGCATGGATGAATACACCAGATTCATGTAAAGATGAGCGGATACATAAGATCATTATTCCGGCATTGGAAATGGCAGAAAAAAATCCGGGGTTTGGCTTTGGGATGGAGCAAACTTTAAATCTAAGAGAAATACTGGATGAGTATCCTAATTATAAGAATATTATTAAGGAAGCATATCAAAAGAAAATATTTTCATGGGGAGCTACTTTTAATCAGCCTTATGAAGGCCTGTTATCAAATGAACAATTGGTAAGGGAATTATATTTAGGGAGGAAATGGATTCATGAAGAATTTGATGGCCAGGTGGATACTCATACGGCATTTAATATGGACGTGCCCGGACGTACTGAGCAATTTCCGCAGGTATTAAGTAAAGCTGGTGTGAAATACCTTGTAGTAAGCAGAATGAAAGAGGGGTTTTATAATTGGTATTCCCCCGATGGCTCACGTGTGTTAACCTATAGCCCGGGAAATTACGGATGGGCTTCGATGTTCTACAAATATTTTGATGAAGATGCTCCTACAGCAATGCACAAACTGGGCAAAGTACTTAAAAACTGGAATAGTTATTATGCTTCAAGGAATATTCCGCCACATTATGCTGTTGTAATCAGTAATGATGCCGCGGGACCTGTGTACTACAAGCAGGTCATAGAAGAATGGAATAACATCGTTGACCAATCAGGCATCCATCTTCCACGATTGAAATACTCAACCGCCGAAGATTTTCTTTCTGGTATTGATTTACCTGGTGCCAGGTTTGATTCCATTTCGGGTGAACGACCTAACCTGTGGTTATATATTCACGGGCCTGCTCATTATGAGGCGATAAAAGCTAAAAAGGAAGCTGGCATACATTTACCGGCAGCGGAAATGTTTACTACCATCAATTGCCTTCTCAATAATGATTTTTCATCATATCCTCAATCGGAATTTGATTCGGCTTGGTACAAATCAATTTATGATGATCATGGATGGGGAGGTAAACATGGCGAAATCACAGATGGTATTTTTGACGCATACCTCCATGAGGCCAATTATACTTCCAAAAAGTTATTATACAGCTCTTTGGAATCAATTAGTAACAGGATACATTTATCCCAAGAAAACGCGGTAATAGTATTTAATGATCTCTGGAAAAGAGAGGGAATTGCTAAGGTTATTTTACCTGGTAAATTTAATTACAGCGTCGTGGATAATAAGGGAAACGAAGTTATTTCTCAAAGCGTATCAAAGGGGGACACTACTTTACTGGAATTCATGACTGATTCAGTTCCTTCAATCGGGTATGCAACCTACTATCTTTCAAAAAAAGGGAATGCTAATTCTGCAAATCATACGGCCATGTCCAACTATTGCGAAAACGCATACTACAAAATTGGATTAGGTGACGGAGGAATTTCAACGCTTTACGACAAAGAACTGCAACAGGATATCCTGAATACAACCCGTTTTGCAGGAGGAGATGTTATGGATTTGGGCTATAATGGAAATGGTGCAGGGGAGTTTACAGAGATTACATCTACCAATATGAGCAACTTTGATAAGCTTAGTAACCATAGGGCAGACTGGAAAATTATTGAAGACGGAGGCCTCTTTACCGTTTTTCAGGCGGGTTATAAGATTAATAAGGTTGATGTGATCCAGCGAATAAAAGTTTATCACAAGGAAAAAAAGATAGAGTTCGAATATAAGGTTCCACATTGGGATGGAGTAAAAAACAGGCAATTACGATTTGCGCTTCCAATGAATTCCAATAAGGCTTCTATAAGTTATGATGTGCCAATGGGCATTTCAACTGTTGATAAGTCTGAATTGAAAATGAGACCTGGCGGATGGGCCTGGGGCGGCACTTATTGGCAAAAACCGGAAGATATACATCCTCGTGAGGTTCAGAATTTCGTTTCTGGAAATGCAGCAGGTTTTGGGTTGACAATGTCATCGGGTATCTCTGTATTCGACTGGATAGATCCAACTGTAGACGCAGTTAATTATCCCGTTATACAAGCCATTATGCTGTCTTCTCACAAAAGTTGCCATGGTGAAGGTAACTGGTATTTACAGGAGGGTTCCCACACTTTTAAGTTTGCTATCACCACTCACAAACCAGGTTGGGAAAATGGCTATGCTTTTGGAATAGCGAATAATCATGATTTCTATGCAATCACGAAAAGAGAAAAAGCACCTCAGGGAACTTTACCTACTTCCTTAAGTTTTATCAAATCATCCTCACCTTTTGTACAAATAACTGCCTTTAAAAAATCAGATAATGGGAAGGATGTTATAATAAGATTTGCAGAAATGCAAGGTAAAAATGAAAATGTTTTGATAGAGTTTTATAAAGTATTCAAAAGTGCTCAAAAGGTTAATTTGATTGAAGAAGATGCCGGACAATTTATAGGTGAAAACAGTAATCTTATAAAAGTGGACGCGGGGAATAATTCAATTGAAAGTTTTAAACTCCATTTTTAATAAGAATTATACTTACGGAACTCTAAATAATAGATAATGGAATTAAGGGGTAAATCATATGTAATCCTGATATGCTTAACGGCAGGACTTGGAGGATTCTTATTTGGATTCGATACAGCTGTCATATCAGGAGCCATTAACTTTCTAAGAGTTCAATTTCACTTAAATGCTGTCATGGAAGGATGGATTATGAGTTCAGCTTTGGTTGGATGTGTGATGGGGGCAGCTTTTTCGGGCTGGCTGGCAGATAAATTTGGTCGGAAAAAAATTCTATTATTTTCGGCATTGCTATTTATTTTATCTGCATGGGGTTGCGCCGTAGCTTCAACACCTACATTCCTGGTTATTGCAAGGATCGTCGGCGGAATAGGTGTGGGTTTTGCTGCCATGGTAGCTCCTATGTTTATATCAGAATTGTCTCCTGCCTATATGAGGGGTCGCCTTGTATCTTTTTATCAACTTGCAATAACACTTGGCATTTTGGTTTCTTACTTAACGAATGCAGGCTTACTCCATTATGCTGGCAGCCATCTGGCAGGTGATGGTTCTCTTTTGAATCATTTTTTGGTTGAAGAAGTCTGGAGGGCAATGCTTGGCTCCAATATCGTTCCGGCATTTTTGTTTTTTATCTTTTTGCTTTTTGTTCCCGAAAGCCCGCGGTGGTTGATAAAAGTAAATAAGGTGGAAGATGCTAAAGTAATTTTAGAAAGAATCAACGGCATTCAGGAAGGAATGATTGAATTAAATGATATCAGGAATACGATTTCCGAAGAAAAGGGGAGTTTTAAACAACTATTGGCTCCAGGAATCAGGATTGCATTGATTATTGGTTTGGTATTACCTTTTTTAAGTCAATTAACCGGTATTACAACGGTAATGTATTATGCCCCGGCCATATTTGAAAAAGCTGGACTGGGAGCAAATTCTGCAATGGGTGGTGCTGCCCTTATAGGATTCTTTAATATGGTATTCACTATTGTTGCCATCTGGAAAATTGACAAATGGGGAAGGAAGCCCTTACTAATTTGGGGTTTTGTTGGGCTGAGTGTTGCGCTATTTATGATTGGAGTATTATTTAATATAAATACTGGTAATACCGGCTTTTTGCTTGGAGCATTTGTATTTTATATAGCAATATTTGCAGCAACAATAGGGCCTGCTGTCTGGGTGGTAATCTCAGAAATATATCCGACAAAAATAAGGGGAAGAGCAATGTCTTTGGGGACTTTATCTTTATTTATGGGATCTGTCTTTGTGACTCAAACGTATCCTATTCTTAGAGAGTCTATAGGAATAGGCAATACATTTATACTCTATGCTCTCGTGATGTTACCCGCGTCTTTTTTTGTAAAAAAGATTCTTCCCGAAACCAAGGGAAAATCGTTGGAAGATATTGAGCGATATTGGAAAAAGAAAGAAATATTTAAAATTTATAAGGCGAAATAATATCGCATTTTATGGAAACAATAAGTGGAATAACATGGGATCATCCAAGAGGCTATCAACCTTTAAGAGTGATAACCTCGGAATGGAGACATGAAAAAAATGTTGATGTAAAATGGGACATAAGGACTTTGAAGGATTTTGGAGACTACCCCATCGAGCGGCTGATAAATTTGTACGATTTAATACTATTGGATCACCCATATGTAGGAAGCGCAGCAACTAATAGACTGCTTTTACCTTTAGATGATCATTTACCGGTTGAGTTTTTAAAGATGCAGCAAGAACAAAGTATAGGAGAAGGCTTTAGTAGTTATTGGTATAACAATCATTGTTGGGCATTGCCTATAGATGCCGCTGCCCAGGTAGCAGCATACAGAAAAGATATAACAGATTCTATTAATTGGGCATTACCAAAAGATGTAACGAAACTAAGCGAAACAGCAACGGAACTACCAAATAAATACAGCATTGGAATTCCTTTATGCCCAACCGATTTATGGTGCGTATTTCTTACTTTATGTGCTCAGTATGCTAATGGAAGTGTCTTCATTGACGATGGTATTGACCTATCTGCGGGAGCATGGGCTTTGGAACAAATAAGGTCGTGGAAACCATTTCTTCATGAGGCATCTTTTAAAATGAATCCTATTCAGATGCTTGAGTACATGAGTAGTGCAGACGATATTATATACATACCGTTTACATTCGGATATACAAATTATGCCAGAAAGGGATGGAGAAATAAACTGATACATTTTTGCAATTCACCAAAATATAGTTCGGAAGGAAAGTCTTCCATATTAGGAGGTGCCGGGTTAGCGATTTCTGCCAATACGAATCATTTAAAGGAATGTTTGGATTTTATGCAATTTATTCTTTCAGTTGATATTCAAAAGAGGGCTTATTATCAAAACGGTGGTCAGCCAGCTCATCTTACTGCATGGTTAGACGAAGAAAATAATAGAGATTGTTCAGGTTTTTTTTCTGACACAATGGACACGATGAATAATGCATTTGTCCGGCCAAGACATGAGGGGTTTAACCGGTTTCAAGAAAAGGCAGCAGATTATATACATGAAAATGTGCTAGCCAATTCACCGGTACGCGGGGTAATTCAAAAGTTGAATGTCATTTATCAAACGATTCGTAATGAAAGAGTATAATACGATTGAACTTAACAAGCACGATGGGATAGCAAGTTTATCATTCAATCGTCCTGGTTTGCTGAATGCTATGAACCGCATTATGATGGATGAAATCATTAATGCCCTGGAATCAATTGTAAATGATTCCACTATTCGTGTAGCAGTTATTACAGGTAAAGGAAAAGCATTTATGGCAGGAGCGGACATCAAAGAATACGCCGTACAAACACCGGGACAATTTAAAAGATTTCAGCAAAAAGGAATACAGATATACCGTATTATAGAAAATTCTGATATTCCCTTTATTGCGGCGATAAATGGTTTTGCATTGGGCGGGGGATTTGAAATTGCTTTGTCTTGTGATTTCATTGTTGCAGCCAGCTCTGCAAAGATGGGACTACCGGAAGTGCATCTGGGACTAATTCCCGGTGGTGGTGGAACACAGCGTCTTCTACAAAAAATAGGATTGAACAGGGTAAAAGAAATGTTGCTTCTGGGGCAGGCATACCATGCATCTCACATGTATAATTGGGGTATAGTGAATATAGTTGCGGAAGACGACGTATTTACCGAAACAGTTCATGAGTTATCGGAAAAACTTAAAAGAAGGCCTGCACAGTCAGTGGCAGCGTTAAAAAAAATGTTGCAGCCAACTTTTATTGAACAACCATTTATGAATCGGTTAGATAATGAAGGAGAAGCAGTGATGAAATTATTTTACACACCGGTTGCCAAAGAATTGATCAAAGCTTTTACGGACAAAAATAAATAGTAGGTATGATGAATTTGCAAAGAAAGAAAATGCTTGATGCTGTTATCAACCAAAACGGACTTGGAGCTCTTATTTTTTGGAGACCGGATGAATTGGTTCTCGCAATTGGATACCAGCCATTGTGGGGAGTATCATTTTTAGTTTATACGGAAGATGATAAACCTGTTTTATTTGTGCCTGAGTTAGAACCGGAAGATATTCTACCAAAAAATATTACTATCAAAAAATTCCCTTGGGGCGATATTTACTGTGCAGACCCCTGGGAAGTTTTAATCAAAATGATTAAAGAAATATTGATTGAAAAAAAACTTAATCAACTCCCTGTTTCATTCATAAAAAATATTGGTGGAACGGCCCCGTGTATGATGTCGGGTGAGCAGCCATCGTTTCCCGCCGATTTAATTGAAAGCCTTTCTGGCTTAACCAAAGGGGGATATAAAGACGCAACTCAGGATTTCCTTAAACTTTATTCTTACAAAACGGAAACAGATATCCAACATTTGAAACTAACACACAAAGTGGCGGCTGTTGCCGTGAAGACTTTTTATGAAAATCTGAAGCCAGGGATTACCGAATCGGAATTGGCTGGTTTAATTGAGTATCAAGTGCAGCGAATGACAGGACGTGATGGAATTAATTTTTCTAAAGCATGGCCCATGGTACAATCAGGCGTCAACGCAGTTGATGGAGGAAGGTTCAATAGGTCAACCGGTAAGAAATTGCAGGATGCAGAAATGGTGATGGTTGAAATGGGAATTTGTGTAAATGGTTACTGGGCAGATATTACCCGTACCGGACAAACGGGCGAAGTAAATGATATGCAACAGAAAATATTTGATACGGTATTAGCAGCCCAGCAAAAAGCAATTGCCATTATGAAACCAGGAGTAAGGATGGTTGATGTTGACTACGCTGCCAGAAAACATATTGAAGATGCCGGATATAAATTTTTTTTTAATCATGCATTGGGGCATCATGTGGGTTTTCGGTATCATGATTTTGGGCCTACGCTTTCACCTGGCTCTACTGCAGTTTTAGAAGAGGGCATGTTATTAACTGTTGAGCCCGGAATATATGGCGAAGAAATAAACTGCGGTGTTCGAATAGAAGACAATGTATTGATTACAAAAAATGGCACTGAAATTTTATCGGACTACGACAGATTATTAACTATGTAATAAAATCTATGAATAGTAAAGCAGAAATAAAAGGCCCGCTGAAAGGATTGATAGTGGCTGATTTTACCCAATTAGCTCAAGGCCCGTGGGCTACACAAATGTTGGGGGATATGGGAGCAGATATTGTCAAGATTGAACCGCCCAAGGGAGACTGGATGCGTAACTATGCCTACGGCAATATTTATCCTGAAGGAGAGAGTATTTCATTTTTAAGTTTCAATCGTAATAAAAGAAGTATTGTTCTTGATTTAAAAACATCGAAAGGTGTAGAAATTGTCAAAAGAATTATTGCCAAAGCAGATATAGTAATAGAAAATTTTAGGCCCGGGGTAATGGATAGATTGGGTATTGGGTACGATAAATTAAAAGAGATAAATCCCGGTATTATTTTTTGTTCAAGTTCCGGTTATGGAACTGATGGCCCTTACGTTAGCAGGCCGGGGCAGGACTTGTTAGCTCAATCACTGGCAGGTGGTGCTTTTTTAAATGGAAGAAAAGGTGATATGCCAATAATCACTGCAGTTGGACAAGCTGATTTACTAACAAGTTTATTTATTGTTCAATCCATTTTAGCAGCATTACATTATAAAAGTAATACTGGCAATGGACAGAGAATTGACGCCTGTTTATTAAACTCCATCATTTCTTTTCATATTCAGGAGGTTACTGCTTTTTTATCAAAGAAAGAATTACCTGAACGAAGTGAAAGCGGTATTCCTAATCCATGGCTGGGTTCGCCTTATGGATTATATGATACTAAAGATGGTGGCTATATAGCTATTGGTATGAACTCTGTTCAAAAGCTCGCCAGCGTCATTGGATTGGAAGAATACCAGGATGAAAAATACGCCTCCAATAATATAATTACAGGTCGGGATATTATCCGGAATGCCTTTAATGAAGTTTTTAAAACCAAAACCACAGAGGAATGGCTCGGTATTTTATTGGCAAAAGATATCTGGTGTTCGGAAGTAAACTCATTCAAAGAAATGGTGGATGATCCACAGGTTAAACACAATGAAATGATTATAGAATATGATCATCCGACTGTTGGTAAGATTCAAACAACAGGCTTCACGGTTAAGTTTAGTGAATCGCCGCAAGAAATATATCGTCCGGCGCCATTGCTTGGTCAGCATACATCAGAAATATTGGGGGAGTTATGTTATACTAAAGAAGAAATAATTGATATAATTAATAATGTTGTTTGATTTTTTTCAATTTGAGAAAAATACTTTGTCATGATTTGTGGGAATAATCGTTAACTGAAAAAATATAATTATGGAAAATGCGATCATTCTAAAAAATAAAAATGTATTGGTAACAGGAGGAAGCCGGGGCATTGGGGCAGCAATATGTAAGGTAATGGCCGCTTGCGGTGCCAATGTAATTATCAACTATCATCAACATAGGGAAAGTGCTGAATTATTAGCTGCAGAGTTGCAAAAGCAATATGGCGTTCAAGTTTTTTCTTTCCAGGCAGACGTTTCAAAGCAGGAAGCAATAGTTAAAATGTTTGACTTTGTTGATAAGTCGGTTGGTTCAATTGATGTGTTGGTAAACAATGCAGGATGTGAAACTGTAGACCATGCAATGGATTTAAAATTAGATGAATGGGATTTGATCTTTAATGTGAATTTGAAAGGAGCTTTTATTTGTTCGCAGGAAGCAGGCAAGAGAATGATAAATCAAAACAATGGTGTCATTATTAACATCTCTTCCATTCATGATAAAGTGCCGAGGAAAGGGCTGGTTCATTATTGCTCAGCCAAGGCAGGAATGAATATGATGACAAAGTGTTTGGCCCTGGAACTGGCGGCTTATAATATCCGGGTGGTGGCCGTTTCGCCCGGCGCTATTGAAACAGAAATGAACAGGAAGGAGATTGATAAATTCGGCAGGGATAAATTTAATGACTGGATTCCACTTGGCAGAGTAGGGGTTGTGGAAGATGTAGCATGGACTTGTGCGTTCCTTGCCAGCGACAAAGCTGCTTATTACACAGCAACGGAAATATATATTGACGGAGGGTATAAAGAAAGCACTATTCCTTACGATCCACGCACCCCCAAAATAAATAATTGAAGTATGGATTTAATTGAAAAGTATAGATACGATGGAAGCGGCTATAGCCCTTTTTTGATAAAAGATGGCTGGCAGGTGGCACAGCTAAACTATATGCCAGAACAGGATCTTTTGAACATTAATAAGATGGATAGGCATCTTTTTACGGATGAGGTTTTTATTCTTTTAAAAGGGACCGCAATATTGATTGCAGCAACTGAAAATGATAATGAATTTCAATTTGAATGTGTGAAAATGAAGACAGGAATTACTTACAACATTCCCGTTAACCAATGGCATAATATAGCAATGGATAAGGGTTCTGAAGTAATTATTTTTGAAAAGGATAAAACGCATTTAGGAGATTTTGAGTATAAACAAATAAGTGAAGCTCAAAAGCAGGAACTTAAAAACCTCATAATAGAATCAAATAAATAGTAATAAAACCTGATAAATAAAGAAATGAAAATTATGATTAAGACTATAAAAGGTGATACTGTAAAACCTATTAATAATAGTGCCAAAAAGAGAACTATAAGTCAAGTCCAGCAATCGTCTGATGATAAACAACTTTTTGAAATATTTAAATCTGAACTATATACATCGGTAGTTGGTGATATCCTGGATGAATTAAATTGTTACCATCAATTTTTGCCACAGGCATTACATCCATTGCGCATAAATGATAAATTAATTGGCCGGTCAATGCCTGTTTTGATGATAGATGTATACGGGCCTCAAAAAAAGCCATTTGGAAAATTAACCGAAGCATTGGATCAATTAGAACCCAATGAAATTTATGTTGCGAGTGGTGGCGAAATGCGGTGTGCGTACTGGGGAGAAATTTTAACTGCTACAGCCAGGAAAAGGGGTGCTGCTGGTGCTGTCATAAATGGATTCTATAGGGATACTCAAAAAGTTATGGAGCAAAACTGGCCTGTCTTCAGTAGAGGGAGATATGGGCAGGATTCGTGTGTAAGAACCCAGGTTGCTGATTACAGATGCAATATACAAGTGGGAGGGGTGTGGATACAACCCGGTGATCTGATCTTTGGAGATTTTGATGGAGTTGTGGTAATCCCCCAAAAGCATGAAAAAGAAGTTGTACTTAAAGCTATAGAAAAAGCGAGAGGAGAAAAATTAGTTCGAAAGAAAATTGAAAACGGCATGACAAGTAGCGAGGCATTTCGTAAATATGGAATTCTTTAAATCGATACTCGTCAAAATTTAGCTGAACTATCAGTACCTAAAAAAGATTGTCTGTGTAACTAATATTTTTTTGAATCATTCTTTACCTTAATTAATTTAACTGCATAATTATATGAAACTAGGCATTGGTTTATATCGCCACATGTTAAATAGGGAGCACTATGATTTTGCAAGACAATGCGGCTGTACCCATGTTGTCGTGCACTTAGTTGACTATTTCTATCAGGGAAATCAGGAAAATAAAGATAATCAGCCAATAGGTGATTCTTCAGGCTGGGGCATTGCAGGAAATTCTGATCAATTATGGGAATTAGATCAGTTAATAAAGCTTAAGAAAGAGATAAATGAAGCCGGCCTCGAGTTGGAGGCCATAGAAAACTTTGACCCGTCTCATTGGTATGATATTTTATTAGATGGGCCAAAAAAGCACAAACAAATTGAATTTTTAAAACAGATCATCCGAAGTATTGGAAAGGCCGGCATCCCGGTTATCGGATATAATTTTAGTTTGGCTGGTGTTTGTAGTAGAATAACGGGGAAATTTGCGAGAGGATCGGCTGTATCTGTGGGAATGGAAGGGGTTGATGAATCGCCTATTCCAAATGGCATGGTATGGAATATGATTTATGATAAAAATGCACCTGGAGGTTATTTACCAAATATTTCTTCTGAAGAGCTATGGGAAAGGCTATCTTTCTTCCTAAATGAATTATTACCCATTGCTGAGAAAGCCAGGGTAAAATTAGCCGCACATCCTGACGATCCTCCAATGTCAATAGTAAGAGGAACTCCACGATTGGTATATGAACCACAACTCTATCGAAAATTGCTGGATATTAAACATAGTGACTATAATGCGCTTGAATTTTGCCTGGGTTCGATTGCTGAAATGAAGACTGGCAGTGTTTATGAAGCAACAGAGGAATACGCGAATCATATTGCTTATATCCATTTTAGAAATGTACGCGGGAAAGTACCGCACTACAAAGAGGTATTTATAGATGAAGGCGATATCGATATGCTAAGGATACTGAGAATACTGAAAGAAAAGAAGTTTGATGGTGTATTAATTCCGGATCATACACCACAAATGACTTGTGATGCTCCCTGGCATGCCGGTATGGCTTATACTTTAGGCTTTATGAAATCTGCATTGTCGTTGATTTGATGCTGCTACATTATTTTCTAAATAATCTTCAATGATCATGTCTAAATAATTTCGGGATTTATCGAGACCTGACATTTTGCAGGAGGCAAGTCTCGATTTAGAACATTTTATTTGAGAAAAAATGCAAGATTTGGTAGGAACTAAATTAAAAAATCCTTGAAACCATTGAGTTTGCAGGAATTTGATATAATTTGTATTGCTCCGTTGCGGACCGGACGGGAAATTAAACTCAAAATTCAGTCCGTTATAACTTTGCTCTACTTTACTTGTCTTAACTGCAGGATGCTGATTATTATATATTTATAAAGATTTCAGCTTCTTCTGCACTCTTACCTTTATATAACTTGGTAACACCTTTATAGACCAAAAATAGACCAAGTTATGCGACACCCAATCAAACTCATTGTACGAAAGAGCAAGGTAGGAAAAGCCGGAACAGCTCCTATCTCCTTACAGTATTGTTTTAATGCTGAAAAACGTGTTGTTCTAAACACTGGCATTAATATACCATTTCAATATTGGAACAAAAAAACAGGCAGGTTATCGAAAGACCTTCCTCAAGACTACGGCAATATTCCAGAACTAGAAAACAAACTCACTGACCAATTAAGAAAGGCCGAAGACATGATCACTTATGCCTTAAAACAGAGCGGTACCTGTCCTATGAAATTTCTGAAAAACAATTTTCATTTGCAGGCAAATTGGAAAATGGAGCAAATGTCTGATTCAGCAAAGAGCCTAAATATTTATTCAAATATCGATGATTACGTAAGAAGCAAACAAAGCACGGTAAAACGTTGCACGATTAATGTAATAAATGCGATCATTAGCGTTGCGTTGTTGCGTTATAAATCGAACAGTGTCAATTGGTTATTATTTTGTTCTTTGAAATATTGTAATTGAGTCTCCTGAAACAGTTGATTTATGGGCATTTTTTCAAATAGAGAGATGCTTAAAATCTGTAAAATTTCGTAAAGGGTTTGCGTGAGCATAAATTTCTTTTTTGCGATAGCTACCAAAACATATACTGAGACGGTAATCCAGATTTGGGTTTTTACTGCATTCTCACTTTGTCCCCAAAAGGTTTTTACCTTAAGATGTTGCTTGATCCATTTAAAAAACATTTCTATATCCCAACGGGATTTATAGAGTAAGGCTATATCTGTTGCTTTAAGATGAAAGTTATTGGTTAGGAATATTAGCGTTAGTCCTGATAGATCATCTTTAAATTTTATCATGCGTAATTTTTCGGGATAATACTTTGATGCATAATGATTGTTAAGCATAATAGTTTGATCATAAATAACTCCCTTTTTTATATCCTTTGCATGTGAGTACAGCCGTCTATAATTCATGTTGTCTTTTGCTCTGGTAACAAAAAAGGCTTTGCATAGATGAACTCTGTAAAGTCGCTTGTAATCTACATATCCTCTATCCATGATATAAAAACTATTCACTTCAAATGATATGTAGTCCAGGGCATTTACATCGTGGACTGAAGCATTTGCCAAAAGCCAATCTGTTCGGGATATAAGTAATGGGCTACGCTCTGCTACCGGCAATCTGAACCATCTTGGCATAAACAAGGCCCCATCAAAATCTACGATCAGCTATCAAAATAAAAACA
>JBKJRY010000240.1:0-4613 GCA_046593045.1 Chitinophagaceae bacterium
CTTATGTTTTTGACAATTCGTAAGTTCACCTATTTAGGTGAAAATAAAATAAGCCTCTTTTCCACACTACGTGCAGAACTGAGGCTTATTTAGTCATATAGCTTGCGATATTGAGGAGGGGTTTAACTGGGCAATTTTAAAACAAGCCCTATAATTGCTGCGGCTAAAATAATATGCGGCTCCTTTATCTTTTTCGTTTTCAATAGAATCATAATTGCAGCTATTGCTATTAATGCGGTTGGAATGTCTTTAATGGTACGCATTGCAATTACAATTACTGAACCTGCTAATGCGCCTACTACTGCTGCTGTTATGCCGTCCACAAATGCCTTGATGCTTTTAAGTTTGCCGTATTTTTTGAAATAGGGCGCTGGAATAATGGTAAATAAATAACAAGGCAGAAATGTTGCTAATGAAGCAACGCAGGCTCCCGGAAAACCTGCAATCAGATATCCTATAAAACCTACGGTGATTACAACAGGACCGGGTGTTATCATGGCTACGGCTACGGCGTCTATAAATTCCGTCTCGTTTAGCCAATGATATTCATTAACGACACTGCCGTGCAAAAATGGAACTATTGCAAGGCCACTTCCAAAAACAAATGCACCCGCTTTTGTAAAAAATAATGCAATCTTACCCAATGTTCCATAATCAAATTGCCAGAAACCTGTTTCAAACAGGAATATGGAATTTACAACTGATGATTTTTTAATCCATTTTGGTGGTGCTTTTACAAACATGTAAAGCAGCCCTGCTGCAACAAATAATAACACTTCTTCCCGCTCTGTTATAATGGTTATTACTGTTCCTGATAAAAAAAACACCCAAAGTATCCACTTTTGAATGATTGATTTTATGTCGAACTTGCTGATAGATTTTTCTGTGAGCTTATAGCTGCTTATAATAATGATGCCTACTACGGCTGCCCCTACGCCATAAAATATTGCCTGCATCCAGGGTAAGCCACCAAACATTTTATATGCAATGCCAATGATAACTACCATAAAAAATGAAGGCAGAATAAAAGCAATACCGCATAATGTTGCACCTAAAATATGGTAATGAACATACCCTAAATAAATGCCCAATTGTGCTGCCAAAGGGCCGGGGGCCAATTGTGCAAGTGCTAATCCATCTTTGTATTCTTCATCTGAGATCCATTTTCTTTGTTCTACCAAATCACGATGCATATAACCGATTAATGCGACAGGTCCGCCAAACCCTGCATATCCTAATTTCAAAAAATAAAATATCAGTTGCTTTAGAGTATAACCTGGATGTAAAGTTTCCGTTTCCATATTGTTTCCTCGAATTTACAAAACCGGTTGCCAGTTGTGCTTTTCATCCTGCACATATTTCGCCCAACTGTATAGGGCATCATATATTTTCATCCCTATTTCCAATTGCTCCTGGTCACTTTTATAATTATAGGATAAGCCAGCAGAAATAGCCCAAATACCTGCGGCTTGTGGGGCAAGATCAAATTTGTCAGTATCTGCACCTCTTACAATAAGCGCTATTTGCTTTACCGCGGTATCGGTAATGTTATGTTTCTTTACGATGTAATCGAACGTGCAGTATTCATTCTCGTGAGAATATTCTGCGCCGGGGATGTCATAGGGGATCGCTTGTAATTCTTTGGCTTTTTCGAAAACTTCGTCTTTGGGTACATAAATAAATTCTGCTTCACTGTCCACAAAGTTTTTAATGAGCCACGGGCAGGCAATGCGGTCTATTTTTGGGCCGCTCTCTTGTTATCCATTTCATAACAGTCTATTAAGGTGAGATATTATAAACCAATAATTGGGCTGGGCTTCCGCCTTCGGCCCGCTCAGCAAGCACAAAAAGTTTTAATTGCGGAATCAATAATGATGTTCTTGCTCCGTTTCGGGTAGGCATGTTTGTTATTCGGCTAAATTTTCCCGTATCATCCTGTTGAAAAATGTTTATGTATCCTTCGCCTCCGCTTATATAGACTCTCTTTTTTTCTCTGTCAAAATATAAATCGTCCACATCATTTACCATGTCATAAGAGCTAATCTCTTTACCGGTTTTGGTATCCAACACTACCAGTTTTGCAGGATGGCGATAACCAATAAAAGCAGTCTGATTTGGTGCATCAATAGCAATTGGGAAATTTGCTGTTGGAGAATTTCTTTTCCAGGAATCAATTAATTTAAAATGGATTAAATCAATTACCCCAATCATGTTTTTATCCGGAACGTTCACCAATATAACATTGGCTGTGTTGTCTAATTGGAATCCTTCAGGGTGTGCCGGTAACTTTACATCGCCGGTTTGTTTGTGCGAATTTGCATCAATTACTGCAATGCCTCCTTCTCCATAGCCAACATAAACTTTTTGGGTCGACAAATCATATCTTACATCATCTGCATCTGAAGATAAGTGTATGATAGCTGTTTTTTCAAAAGTAGAGGCGTTATAAAAATAACAGTCTCCATTACCTCCATTGGCTACGAAGATTTCTTTGGTTTGAGGGATGTAGCCAACACCCTTTGGTTCATCTAATCCGTGTATGCTGTGAACAATTTTACCATTCTTTAAGTCAACTATTTCCAGGCTATTATTACCTAACGCCGCCACATATACTACCTGTTCTTTTACATTAACATCCAAATGATCAATGCGCCCTTTTACATTTGGCAGTGCAATCGTTTTATTTAACTGTAAATATTTTTCGCCAAAGATTGATTGACTTTTACAGCTTGTAAAAGAATATATACAGATAAAAAAAATAAAAAGAAAATTATTTTTCATTTTTTGAAAGCCATTATAATAGTAGTTAAAAAGAATGCTATAATAACCATGGCAACGCCAATGAATGTAATCAAATCAATATCTTTTATAACTCCATATAACCCTATAGCAACCCCGGTTACAATAAGTATATATTTTGCTATTTTCAATATTGAAAAATTATTTTTTTATAGGAGCATGATTTGTGGCGGCCAAGGCCTGTTGCAATCCTTTCGCTAATTGTTCCGGATCGCCAATGGCCCAAAAATGCATCATGAATAATCTTGGCTCGTCGTGAATCATGTGGTTGTGTAAAGCGGTAGGCGTAATTCCATTTGCCATTAAAATTTTTATAACAGGATTTATTTCATCTGCCAATAAAACAAAGTCACCCGTGATAGCGGCGCTGTCTCCTGCCTTTTGAAAATTTACCGCGGTTGCCATTCCCATAAATGCAGGCATAGGCATCCCGCTTTCCATTAATTTTTCCTTGCGAGGGAAAGTGTATTGCAATAACATGCCATTATGCTTGCCCGAAGTACCTAATATCGCTTCAACCCTTGACCAATCTACAGGTGGGGCCTGTGCATTTGATTGAGGCGCTGTTAATGGCGTACCTGTTATTTCAAGAACTGATTTTATTACCTGTGCAAGTTTTACTGCATCGCCATCTCCGGAAAAATGTACATACTTAACATTGGGCGATTCATTTATAAGGTGATTGTGAATCGCTGTTATCCTGAGATTGACTTCAACCAATTTTTTTAAAACCATCGGAACTTCTGAATCTAAAAGAACAAGATCGCCCATCATACTTACCCCGTTCATCGTTTCAGATGTATGCCCTTTCATGGCTTTACTTTTGTCCATGTTCATAAAACCGATCCAACTACCCAATGCAAAGCCGGGAGCTACGGTGAAGCCACCAACATTCACCTTCAGATCTGAACGGGGGAAACCAATCTTAAAACCATTATCCTGAACCATTCCTTTTTTGCCAAATACATTTTCAACAGCCGACCAATCTTTTTGCTGGGAAAAGCAATGGTGGCCAATTAAAAAGATAACGGTAATCAACAGTTGTTTTTTCATAAAATTATTTATTTAAAGAATGAAGAATGCAAAATTATTTACATAATGTATAATACCTGTATTCACCATTTTCTGAATTAAGTATACTGAAGTAATCAGCACCTATAACATAATATTTACCATAATTATATTTGCCGGCAAATTTTCTATACTCTATTTCTTCCGGGTCGTTGGTGAACAGTTTATCCTTTTTAAATGTGCCGGTTATTTTGATTTTACCCGTAACTATAAGCACGTTATTTCCCTTAATAGTGACGAAGTATTTTGACTCACTGTCGTACGCACAAAAAGCTTTTTTGCCCTGAAAGGGTGCGTAGATGGTTACTTTATTATTTTGTGTAATTATTTTTTTTACACCTGGAGAATCAACAAAGGCTTTTAAAGATATTGGCTTAAATGCTATTGCCTCTGCATCTGAACTGTAAGACACAGACAGAAATATTAAGAGAAATAAGTAATTTTTTTTCATGTAGTTGCTCGTAAAATAACAAATGTAGAACGGCTACAGGAAACTAAATAGAATGGAATTAACCTTTTGTACGGGAATTACTTTTTTTTAAAGTTTTTTTATACAATGATGGATTTTTGCCTGTATGCTTCTTAAAGATTCTTGTAAAGTGGCTTTGATCGGAAAAGCCCGTCAAGTAGGCAATTTCCGTTAATGAATAATCCGACCCCTGCATTAAGTGAATTGCTTTTTCTATTCTTAGTTTGCGAATATATTCTCCAAACGATAAGTCTTCGAAGTACCTGGAAAATTC
>JBKJRY010000250.1:0-3569 GCA_046593045.1 Chitinophagaceae bacterium
GGTGGCTGCACCATACTCTTAAGGGTTTCAAAAAACTTATAGTAATTATCAAAATCACGCTTGGTCATCAAACCCATATCGTGCAGGTTTGGCGCAAAAATATTGGCATCTTCATAAATGGTTCTGTCCTGTATCACCGTTTCGGTACCATGATGAATTTCGAGCAGTTGGTTTAAACGGCTGTTTAAAAAGAAAATCTGCAGGTTAAAACTCCAGCGGGGCATGTCCTCATAAAAATCATTCAGGTAAGGATTATGGTCTACATCTTCAAACTGGGGTATCCATTTATAATGCTTACTCAACATTTCAGTTAAAGTAGTTTTTCCTGCACCAATATTTCCTGCTACCGCTATGTGTTTTGGTTTTTTAGTCTTTGCCATAATTCAATTGTGGATTTACGATTGCCGGTTTTAGATGTATTGATTAGCCGGGCATCTAAAGTAAACAAAATCTGAAATCAAAAATAATTTAATCCTATCGCTTCTCTAACTAATTTCATGGTTTCTGCAGCGCTCCTGTTTGCTTTTTCGGCACCTTTTTTCATGATCTGCTGTAAACCTGCTTCATCCTGTAAAATGGCAGCAGCTTTATTACGAATGGGTGCAATAAAATAAACCATATCCTCTGCCAGTTGCTTTTTTAAATCGCCATAACGAATGGTACATTTATTATAATCATCTTCAAATTTATTAATTATATCAGCAGTGCAAACCAGGTTCATCAGTAAAAAAATGTTTTCTATGTAATCAGGCTTGGGCGCATTTTTCTCCTCAGGACCACTATCTGTCTTTGCTTTCATCACTTTTTTACGAATCATATCATCTGTATCAGCCAAATACAAAGTGGCCAGTTGGTTCTCACTCTTGCTCATTTTACCTTCTCCATCAAGGCTGGGTACTTTAATTAAACTTTGATTATAATTAAAAGCCTGTGGTTCTGGAAAAACATCGCCATACCGGTGATTAAAGCGGTTTGCAAAGGTCCGGGCCATTTCTAAATGCTGCTCCTGGTCTTTACCAACAGGTACATATTTAGCCCGGTGTAAAAGAATATCGGCAGTTTGCAAAACAGGGTAAGTTAATAACCCTGCATTTATATTTTCGGGATTTAGCCGCACTTTATCTTTAAAAGTGGTTGTTTTTTCCAACTCACCTTTATAAGCCATCATATTTAAATACAGGTAAAGCTCAGCTGTTTCATGCACTTGGCTCTGACAATACAAAGCCACTTTTTCAGGATCAAGTCCGCAGGCTATATTTTCAGCCAATACCCTGTGTACATTAGCTTTCAGCTCTTGTGTATCAGGGTGTGTAGTTAAAGAATGCAGATCTGCAACCATAAAAAAGCACTCAAATTCATCCTGCATTTTTACATAATTGCGGATTGCCCCAAAATAACTGCCCAAGTGCAAAAATCCGGTGGGGCGTATGCCGCTCATTACTATTTCTTTTTTCTTTTCCATCAGGTGGCGAAGATAGGAAAAGTTGGCAGTTGGCTGTTTGCAGTTTTAAGATTTTCCATTCATAATTGTAATATGCCGATTGCCTACCCGATAACTATTGGGAGCCAACTATCTGCTATATTTGTTTTATGGAAGTAAATGACGCTTTAGTAGACAAATTAGCCAACCTGGCCCGATTAAAGTTTGATGGCAGGGAAAAAGAGTCCATCAAAAATGATCTGCAAAAAATGATTCAGTTTGTTGAAAAGCTGAATGAACTGGATACCAACGGCGTAGAACCTTTATTGCACATGAGCGATAATATAAATGTTTTACGAGCCGATGAAGTTAAAGGCAGTATTACCCGTGAAGCAGGTTTACAAAATGCGGCCATACATGATGAACATTTTTTTAAAGTGCCCAAAGTGATTAAAAAATAGTTTAGAGGTTTAGGAGTTTAGATGTTTAGTTAAAACACATACTAAACTCCTAAACCTCTAAACTCCTAAACCCTAATCTTAAGTTTATGCAAGGAATCATACACCTGGAAAATATCCGGAAAAGTTATTACCTCGGTAAAAACGAGCTACAGGTTTTAAAGGGAATCACACTTGATATTTTTAAAAACGAATACGTGGCTTTGATGGGCCCAAGCGGATCGGGTAAATCAACATTGATGAATTTATTAGGTTGTTTAGATACTGCATCGGCTGGTAAATATATTCTAAACGGAAAAGATGTAAGCCGGATGCCTGATAATGACCTGGCCGAAGTGCGCAATAAAGAAATTGGTTTTGTTTTTCAGCAATTTAATTTGTTGCCTCGTTTAACAGCTGCCGAAAATGTGGCGCTGCCGCTGGTGTACGCCGGCATTGGTAAAAAAGAAAGAAATGACAGGGCAATGGAAGTTTTAAAAAAAGTAAAACTGGATGACCGAAGCCATCACAAACCAAATGAATTAAGTGGTGGACAGGCGCAGCGGGTGGCCATTGCCAGGGCACTGATAAATAATCCCAGCATTATATTAGCAGATGAACCAACCGGAAACCTTGATTCAAAAACTTCCTACGAGATAATGGAGATAATGGAAAAAATACATAACGATGGTAATACGGTTATTTTAGTTACGCATGAAGAAGATATTTCCCTTTATGCACACCGGGTAATCAGGTTACGGGATGGTGAAGTAGAAAGTGACCATGTAAATACTAATCCTGCAAGGGCTGCTGTTCCTGCTTAATTACTGTTTTTACGTTCAACAATTCCCGATAATTTTTGTTGCTTTACATAACAAAACAGGTAAAACTCATGGCTATAAAAATATATACTAAAACCGGCGACCTTGGCAAAACCAGTTTAATTGGCGGCACAAAAGTTCCTAAAAGCAATATCAGGATAGAAGCCTATGGTACCATTGATGAACTGAATTCTTATATCGGTTTAACGGCAGACCAACTCACAAACGAACGTTCAAAAACTATTTTAAAAGAAATACAGGACCGCTTATTTACCATCGGCTCATCATTAGCTTGTGATCCTGAAAAAGAATCAGCGTTAAAAATTCCTGATTTAAAAGAGACCGATGTGGAACTGTTGGAAAAAGAAATTGATGCCATGAATGAGCAGTTAACACCTATGAGATCTTTTATTTTACCCGGTGGACATGTCGCCATTTCTACGGCTCATATTACCCGTTGTGTTTGCAGGCGTGCCGAAAGACTTTGCGTAAACATGATGGAGCATGATTTATTTGTTGAGCCACTTTTTATTAAATATTTGAACCGCCTAAGTGATTATCTTTTTGTTTTAGCAAGATATATTGGGCATTTATTGGGTGTGGAAGATATACCGTGGAAACCGAGAGTTTAGCCCCTAAATCCCCTAAAGGGGAGTTTGAGCACTTCACTAAACTTCAGTCACTTTTTTGTAGAAATAGTTAAGCCCCTTCAGAGGTTTGGGACAACATCCTCCCGTCTTTCATCTGCAAAATCCTGTCACTCATTTTTGCCAGCTCTTCATTATGCGTTACAATTAAAAATGTTTGATTGAACTGATTGCGTAAATCAATAAATAACTGGTGTAAATCCCTTGCATTTGCACTGTCTAAATTACCCGTTGGCTCATCAGC
>JBKJRY010000358.1:0-15599 GCA_046593045.1 Chitinophagaceae bacterium
TCATTTGCCCACTCTTTATTTTTTGATAAAAGCTTTTCGTATGTAGCCATAAAATTTATTTTGATTAAAATGAATAAAAAAATTCCAGATTCCTTGCACTTTCTTAAACTGAAAGCATAAAAATACCAGCTTATAAACTTTCTTTTTCAAAAGAAAAGGATGTTTCAACGGTTTCACTGGTAATTATGTGATTATCAGAAAAAAGTTGGTGCATTGACTTATGCACACTCTTCTTTATCCGAACGTTGATATTTTTTAGATGAGCATGTTTCATAAAGTCATTAATAACTTCTATTACATCCCTGTCAATAAAATCGGCCCGCAGGGCATCGATTAATACAAAAGAGTTTGAAGGTACTTCTTCAAGTTTCCTTTTCAGAATAGGCTTGTTTAAAAAAGAGACATCTTTTCTTAACCTGAACAAGTAATTATTTTTGTCATGAACAACAAATACTGACGTTTTGAAATTGCTTCTAAAAGAAAAGAATAATCCGGCAGCGATGCCAATCACTATACCGGAAAGCAGGTCAGTAAATAAAATGGCCGTAACCGTTATAAGGAAAGGCAAAAACTGGTCAAACCCTTTTTTATAAAATGCTTTGAAAATAGATGGCTTGGCTAGTTTAAAACCAATGTATATAAGTACAGCGGCCAGAGCAGAAAGCGGAATCAGGTTAAGCAATTTTGGTATAAAAGCTACGCTCAGTAAAAGGAGCATTCCATGCATAACAGTGGATATTTTTGATTTTGCGCCTGCACTCACATTTGCGGAAGTTCTTACTATTACGGAGGTAAGAGGTAACCCCCCCAATAACCCTGAAAATATATTACCAATTCCCTGGGCTTTCAATTCCCTGTTGGTGGGTGTTACTCTTTTATACGGATCCAATTCGTCTGATGCCTCAATGTTCAAAAGGGTTTCAAGGCTGGCAACCAGGCCGATTGTAAATGCTGCGGTCCATACTTTCGAATTGTTTAAAAATTCGAAAGAAGGAAATTTGAAAAAAGTGGCAAATTCTTTAAAAGAGTCAGCAACAGGGATAGCTACCATATGACTGTTTTTCAGGGACCAGGAATGACCTTGGTTAATAAAAAGGAAGTTTGTTATTATGGCAAACAATACTACGATTAAAGGGGCCGGCAATAATTTAAAGATCTTGCCTTTTTTTACTAAAACCTTATCCCATAATATTTGAATAAATATGGAGATTACACCTATTATTATTGCAAGAGGGGCACTTTTATTTATGGCTTGAATGATGCCGCTAAATGTATTTTCTTTATTGTTTTGAATAAAAGAATCATCACCCTCATAATTTGCATCATACCCTATTAAATGCGGAATCTGTTTTAAAATCAATATAAGTCCGATAGCAGCCAGCATTCCTTTAATAACTGAAGACGGAATATAATCACCAATGATTCCGGCTTTAAAAGATCCAAGTAATACCTGGAAAACCCCGGCGATAACCACGGCGAGCAGGAAAGCTTCAAAGGATGGCAGCGTAACGATGGCTGTAGCCACAACAACTGTAAGGCCAGCCGCAGGGCCACTTACACTCAGGGGGGAACCACTCAATGAGCCTATAATTATTCCACCTACGATACCACCAATTATACCGGCAAACATGGGTGCACCGGAACCCAGTGCGATACCAAGGCACAATGGTAAGGCCACTAAAAACACGACTACTGATGCAGATAAATCTGCACCAAGATTTTTAAAAATCTTTTGCATTGTTCTAATTTTTTTTGATAAAAAATAATAATCAATCTGCTACAGGAAGCAGCAGAACATTAATGAAAGGAGATTAACTAGCAAAAGAAATCTGGCGGAGGTGCTTGAACCTCATTCGCTGAAAGAAAAGGAAGTGTTTCAGAAAAATGAATGTAGAGATTCTGGCCGGAGTTGCCAGAGCTGGTATTATTTCCGTAATTACCCGTTGTGAGAAACCACTTTGCATCAGGCCCGGAAGTTGATTTTGAAGATCCCGTTTCAGGCAATTCTTCAGTCATTGTAGCACCAGCTATTAATTTCCCCACCTGCCTGATGGGTAATAACTGTGTTGCAAATAGTAACAAAAAAAATATAGTTATTGTTTTTTTCAACATGAAGCCGCAAAAATAAATTATTTAAGTCTTAAAAAGCAAACGCTATTATTAATTTAATATTATTTTTTTTCGTTTAAATGTTTTACATATTTAATCCGCCACATGTACTTATTACCTGGCCGGTTACATAAGAACTCATATCGCTGGCGAGAAATAAAGTAACATCAGCAATTTCTGAGGCTTGTCCGAAGCGGCCTAATGGAATTTTATCAAGAAATGATTTTGCCGCCTCGCCATCTTTCAGGTAGTGGGTCATATCAGTTTCTACGAATCCCGGGGCTATTGCATTGCATCTCACATTGCGGCTGCCAAGTTCAGCAGCAATTGATTTGGTGAAGCCAATAATTCCTGCTTTGCTGGCGGCATAGCTGCTTTGTCCTGCATTACCCCGTATTCCTATTATCGAACTCATATTAATAATGCTCCCTTTTTTAGATTTCATCATGGGGCGTATTACTTGCTTTGTCATATTAAACACACTTTTAAGATTGGTGGTCATTACCTCATCCCACTGTTCAGGTGTCATACGAAGCAATAAATTGTCCCTTGAGATTCCTGCATTATTTACACAAATATCAACTGTTCCAAATTCTTTCACCACATCCGCAACTATGGTTTCACAATCTTCATAAGTCCCTGCATTGCTTTTATATGCTTTCGCATTTACTCCAAGAGATTTTACTTTCTCTTCCAAAGCTTTAGCTTTCTCATCGCTACTCACATATGTAAATGCAATGTGTGAGCCACTTTCAGCAAGCTTCAAAACTATAGCCTCTCCTATTCCCCGGCTTCCCCCTGTTACAATTGTAACTTTATTTTCTAATAATTTCATATACAGTTAATGGTTTAATTAATTTTCATGCATGTTACATTTTCAGATCTCGTTCAAGGATTGGTATCAAACATAGTTAGCAGTATTTGGGTTAATGCTTTTCGAAAAAGTTCCAATTTGTACTCATACATATAGTGAATGCATTTTTTTTATGTCTTCAATTAAGTTTCTGTCGTTACTTAACCTGGGTACTTTATGTTGCCCGCCGAGTTTGCCTTTGCTTTTAAGCCATTCTATGAAAGTTCCTTTTTTCAAAACATGTACCACGGGAATACGTAATGCTATATCCCGGTATCTTTTTGCTTCGTAATCGCTGTTAACCGATTTTAAGGCAGTATCAAGTGCAACAGTAAATTCATTAATATTTTCTGGTAATTTGTCAAATTCTATCAGCCATTCGTGTGCCCCGTTCTCCTTCTCATTAAAGAAGACAGGCGCTGCAGTATAGTCGCTAACAACAGAATTAGTTTTATTGGATGCGATTGCTATTGCTTTGTCAGAGTTTTCTACTATCACTTCTTCACCAAACACATTCATATAATGCTTGAGCCTGCCCGTTATCTTTATTTTGAAGGGACGCAGAGATGTAAACTGGACTGTGTCTCCTACAAGATAACGCCACAACCCTCCATTTGTACTTATTACTAATGCGTAATTTTCATGAAGTTTAACCTCTTTAAGTCCTATGGTTTTCGGAGCCGGTTTTCCATATTCCTCTACGGGCATAAATTCATAGAATATACCATGGTCAGTAAATAGCAACATTCCATCATCGCCCGGCATATTCTGCCCGGCAAAAAAACCTTCACTTGCATTATATATTTCCAGGTAATTTATTGGCGATCCTATAAGCATTTGCAGCTGCTCACGGTAAGGAGTAAATGATACCCCCCCGTGGATATAAAGCTCAAGGTTGGGCCAAACTTCTTTTAATGTTTCTTTCTGTGAAATTTCGAGGATACGTTTTATCAATATAATGGTCCATGTAGGCACTCCGGCCAATGATGTTACATTTTCATTAATTGTGTTTCTGGCAACCTGTTCAATTTTGCTTTCCCATTCATCAAGTAAAGCGATTTTGAGTTCGGGAGTTCTGATCCAGTTCCCCCAGAACGGAGTATTTTGGATTAGCACAGCACTGAGGTCACCGCACTGTATTTCTTCGTTATAGTTATTCAACTGGTGGCTACCGCCAACAACAAGGCTTTTACCCGTAAGCAGATCGCTATCAGGAAAATTTTTATAATAATTAGTCAATACATCCTTCGACGCTTTAAAATGGGTGTCCTTTAGGCTCTCCTCACTTATTGGAATAAATTTACTCTTCTCGGACGTGGTACCGCTGCTTTTTGCGAACCAATTAATGGGAGTATTCCATAAAATATTCTCCTCTCCATTCATCATCCGGATGATGTAAGATTTGATAGCATCATAATCGTGAATGGGTATGTTGTTTTTGAAATCTTTAATGGTGAAAAGTTTTGAAAAGGAATACCGGCGCCCAAACTCAGTGTATTGTGCCTGTGTAACGATATTTTGAAGAACATTCCGTTGTGCTGCTACAGGATAATCAATCCAGTTTTGAACACCCCACAGTCGTAACCTGGCTAAACGCGATATGGCTGGGCTTAAAAACTTCATTATATCTAAAATAAATAATGATTTTCGTTATTTGATAAATAGTTTTTATTTAAGGGGATTTGGATCACTATTTGGCCTAATCCAGGCCAGGAACCTGCTTAAACTTTAATTGCCAAACTTACGGTGGGTACAGCCATAAAAAACATTATTTCATCGCATCGGTATGTAAATAATCCTTTCGTTTTAATTCGAAATTGCGGCCAAGGTAAAGCCTTCTTACCTGTTCATCCCTGGCAAGTTCTTCTGCTGTGCCTTCGATAAATATTTTTCCTTCGATGAGTAGATAAGCCCTGTCACAAATGGATAAAGTTTCATTTACATTATGGTCGGTGATTAATATTCCAATGTTTTTATATTTCAATCTCGTTACAATGCTCTGTATATCTTCAACAGCAATGGGATCTATGCCTGCAAATGGTTCGTCGAGTAAAATAAATTTCGGATCTACAGCCAGTGCCCGGGCGATTTCCGTACGTCTTCTTTCGCCTCCACTTAATACGTCTCCATTGCTTTTGCGCACATGCGTAAGGTTGAATTCCGATATTAAAGATTCAAGTTTTTCTTTTTGATCTTTTTTAGAGAGTTTTGTCATTTCCAGCACGGCCGTAATATTATCTTCCACCGAAAGTTTTCTGAATACGCTTGCTTCCTGGGGCAAATATCCCAGGCCCATCTTTGCTCTCTTATACATCGGAAGTTTTGTTATGTCAAGATCATTCAGGAAAACGTTTCCTTCATCAGGCTTTACCAAACCTACCACCTGGTAAAATGAGGTGGTTTTGCCGGCTCCATTTGGCCCGAGTAATCCTACTATCTCTCCCTGGCCTACCTGGAATGTTACCTTATTGGTAACAGCCCTTTTTCCATAGTATTTTACAAGTTCCTTTGCGTATATAATTTGGTTCAAAGCAATAAGTATTTAAACAAAAATAAGCGAATGAATATATAAAACTATGCTAACAAATTATTTTAGAACTTTAGAATGCAGGCCACCTTGCGGGACATAAGGTTAATCTGAACGGGATAAATTGAAAAGTTGATATCTAACTTTAATAGGATTTACTATTCTCAAAAGGGCAATTCTTTGCTCTTAAGCCTTTACAACTTATGTTTGCATCTATTTTGAAAAAATGAAAGTCACTGATCACATACGAGAAGCAAAGGAGACATTAATCTCTTTTGAAATCCTACCCCCTTTAAAGGGAAAAACGATAGAATCGATTTACAATCATCTTGATCCATTAATGGACTTTGATCCTGCTTTTATTAACGTAACCTACCATCGCAGCGAACAGGTTTTTAAAAAGAAGGCTGACGGAACTTTTGAAAAGATTGAAGTGAGAAAAAGGCCTGGAACAGTAGGTATTTGTGCGGCTATAATGAATCACTATAAAATCGATGCAGTTCCTCATTTAATTTGCGGTGGTTTTAATATCCAGGAAACTGAAAATGCATTGATAGATCTTGCTTTCCTGGGGATTGATAATGTGCTGTTGCTTCGTGGGGATGCGGCTAAAAATGAAACGCTTTTTGAGCCGGAAAAAAGCGGGCATTCTTATGCACTCGACCTGTTGAAACAAACTGTAAATCTCAACAACGGAATTTACCTGGAAGAGGATATTCGTGATGGCTATAAAACCAAATTTTGTATTGGCGTGGCAGGTTATCCTGAAAAGCATTTCGAAGCTCCAAACATAGAAAGCGATATTCGCTATCTTAAAATGAAGGTGGATGCCGGGTCGGATTATATTACCACTCAAATGTTTTTTGATAATAAAAAATATTTTGATTTTGTAAAAAAATGCAGAGCTGGAGGCATAGAATTACCTATAATTCCGGGGTTAAAACCAATAACGACGAAAAAACAATTAGCAGTTTTACCACGTACGTTTCATGTAGACATTCCTACTGAATTGAGCAATGAAATTCTTAAATGCAAAACAGATGCTGACGTGGAGATTGTAGGAACAGAATGGCTCCTTGAGCAATCTAAAGAATTAAAAAAAGCAGGAGTTCCTGTGTTGCATTATTATACCTTAGGCAAGCCTCATGTTGTTGTAAATGTGGTTAAGGAATTGGCATGAATACATTTTAATAATTTTCTCCTAAAAGTATTTTATATTTAAAAGAAAAGCTGCCCACTTTATGCAGGCAGCCTTGTGGTATTGCTTTTGCTCAAAGAAGTTTTAATTAGTTTTTGCTAAGCGGAATGCCCAGTGAGACACTGATAGTTCTATACTTGTTTTTATCATCAGCCCCATTATCGCTTTGCGTTGAATTTATTTTGGTAAGGCCGAAACCATAATTTGCTTTCAATAATACCTTACCCAGGTCAAGTCCTCCGCCAATATTCAAACCAAAATCGAAGCGCTTGAGCTTATCATATGAGGCATCATCCTGCCGTGAAGTGAAAGGGTCATCATTGCTGAATTTTATATCACTTGAACTGTGGGAAGTAACACCAATAATCTTTGAATCTGAAGTCGATTTACCTGCTATACCCATCGCTGCATATGGCCCGCCATGGAAAAACAGGTTCGTCGTTTTTTGTAATGGAATACGAACTACCAAATTCAGAGGCAATTCCAGGTACAATGGATTAAATCTCGTTTTTACATAGTTGTCGTCCATACTGTTTGTAAAATAAGTTTCCGCTTTTGAGCCGCGACCCTCCAGCAATAAGCCGCTTTCAAAGTCTATAGATGTCGATAAATTAAAGCGTCCCAGGATACCGGCATTAAAAGTTGTGAGCATATTGTTATCTTCCGTGTCACCGGAAGATGTTTTTGTGATGTTTGCAAGATTTACTCCTCCCTGTACGTATACCTGGGAATAGGATTTTGAAAATAATGTCGTGACTAACGCAATTGTTAATAGTGTTTTCATTTTGTGGTTTTAGTTTTCAAAAAAGTAAGCGATTTATATAAGCCTGTAGCCCTGTTTCCAAAAACTTTGCCAACTAACGGGACTCATATTTCTTTGCAATTATAAATTGCCGTGTATTGATAGGAATGCGTGTTAAAAGTTTAATGCCTTTATAAAACTTTTTTAAAATATTACTTTAGCAGAGATTGGAAAGCTTTTTCGTTAACCTTAACGGGGTATTTTTTCTTCAGTGTTACTATCCAGTTTTCCTCAAGATATGCCTGGTAGTCATTTATTACTAAACCTCTTGCTTCTTCAAAACTTCTTTGTTGATTTTGTGGATATAATTTAAGAACCTGGGAAAAAACAGTTGTGCCATCGGCGTTGTTGGTCACAGGTGCTGTCACCAGGCCGACGGTAAAATTAGTTCTGTCGACAACCAGAATCTGGCTTAATTCATAACGCCCTGAATCAGCCTGAATCTGCGTAGGGTTTTCATTCATAACATCTTTCCAACCTCTTCCATTTTGAATCTGTTCGATTGCATTTTTTGCTATTGTTGCATTGGCACAGGAATACAGTACAACATCTGCACTTGCATCCCAGAGGTATTTGGTTTTATGCTGTTTATAATATTTTAAAAGCCCGGCACTGTCTTCGGAAGCCTTTGACCAAACATTTCTTTCCATAATTTCAAAAAGCATATTACCATCTTTAAATTCATTTAGCTGGTATTTAAATTCAGGATTGAATTCCTGCAATCTTTTGCGATAATTTTCTGTTGCAGCTGCAGCTACATAACTTTTGAAAAGAGCTTTGTCATCAAGCCTGTCTTGCGGTTGCGGGCTTTCATAAATTCTTTTTGCAAACTGCAACCAATTGTCAAGAGTTACTTTCTCGTTATTAAAAGAAAAAAGAATTGTTTCTCTACTAAGATTACCTGCAGCAATGTTTTTGTCTGCTAACGTAAAACTGTCAGTTACCTTCCACAGAGCAGTTTCATTGACTGAGGTATTTTTTTTGAAACCAATTTGGCCAAGAATCTGTTGTACAAACTTCTCTTTTGCTGTTTCTGCACGGCTGTCATTCAACACGTCCTGCTGCAGTCCATACATAAAAGTTTCATCAGTTTTATTTTCAGGTATGGGTGATAGTGATATACGTTTTAAGATATGATAGCCATACTCTGTTTGAAAAGGCTCCGAAACATCTCCGTCGTTCTTTAACGAAAAAGCGACTTTTTCAAAACTGCCATCATATTTTGCAACGCCAAACTCAGGTAGAGCACCACCGTTCATATAGGTCATTTTATCATCACTGTATGTTTTAGCCATTTCGCTAAAATCAGCACCTGATATTATTGCTTTGTAAACTGAATCAGATGATCGTTTCGCCTGATCTCTTAACACGTTATTTCCTGCAGGCACTGCAAATAAAATTTGTGCGACTTTGATCTTCCCAACGGCAGGCCTTTCTTCCTCGTTTTTGAAAATATGCCACCCTTTTTTAGAACGATATGGCTTACTTATTTCCCCGGGTTTTAAATTATATACGATATTTTCATACTCGTAAGGAAGCGTAAAAGCTGTTATGAAGCCAAGATCGTTTCCCTGCACAGGCGCTATCTCTTCTTTTATTTCGGTAAGAATATCTTCATAGTCAGTTTTCCCTTTTTTTAATTCGTCATACACTTCGTTTATGGCCTTATAAGCTTTTAACGTATCTGCCGTCAGCATTTTGTTATTTACCGCAACATAAAAATGTAAGGTGTGGATATCCTTTTTGCTCCTGATGTATGCTTCTTCAGTAAGTGCAGTCACTTGCTTATTATCTTTTAAATAACCATCTTCTATTTGTGTGCGAAAATTCTGCAGATCCGCCTCGAGAGCAGGAAGGGTATCAAGTTTAAGGTCGTTTGCCGCCTGCACCTTAAGTTTAAATTTTATGTAAAGATCCAGGTAGTCTCTTAATGCCTGGTCATTATTAGCGGCAGTTTTATTTTTATTATAGGCTTTAAGAAATTCGTCTTTAGTTACAACCTTATTGCCATAAGTAAACAAGGTTTGTGAATATCCCAGGGTACAAAAAGAGAACAAGGTAATGAGTAAATACAGTTGTTTCATTGAAAATTTATTTATTAATTAAACGCTCCTGGGCATAGTTTATGCGAATAAACCAGCTCAAAGGATAATTAATACTGGCAGAATATTTCATTTATGGAGATCAAAATGGTTGAGTTCTCTGGTGGCCATTTATTAATTATTAAGCGCCTTGTTGTCCGTAGTTTTATTATTTATTTTCATATCCAGCAAATCATCCATTTGCTCGATGGATAGTTTTTTTGCGATGATTCTTTTGTCTTTATCAAGCAGGTATAAGGTAGGCGTTTGTGTTATATCATACAATTGTTTGTACGATGGTTTCTGTGCATCCTCTATTGCTTTCTTTTGTACATCTGTCTCATAAACGTTTGTCCAGCTTTGCAAATTGTTCTTTCTGATAAAATCTATCCACTTTGCCTGTTCTTTAGTTTCTGTAAGAACGCCATACATTTTTACTCCTTCATCTTTCCATTTAGCCCTGTAAAAAGAGTCAAGCCTTGGCACTTCATGCTGGCAATGGCCACAGGTGGGATCCCAGAAGCAAATAACTGTGTAGGTGGCCTGCATATCAAATAAAGAACGCTTAATCCCGGCTGTGTCAACCATCTCGAGATTAGGCGCCTGCTCCCCAATAAGGTTTGACATAAGCATGTAAGCTCTGTTCGTGATTGCAGACATTTGCTTTTCGTTCAGCCATGACGAAATGCCTTTGGAATGATATTTTTCAAATAGATGTACGAATACTGCATCCTGTCCCATGTATTTGGGATTGATGTACTCATCAGTAAGCCAGTTAAGAAAAAACTTATACATCTCGGTAGATGTTCTCGCTCTGAGCAGGAGATAATCGGCCTCCCTGATAATTGAGTCGGGTGCAGGTGTCACCACTTCCCTGAAAAATCTCTCAACTTTAGGCAAAAAGAAGGGTGTGCGAATCACCCTGTCATCAGTAAAATCTATTCCATCCCAATAATGTTTTTTATAATACTGGTAATTATTTACTGAATCTTCCCTGGTAACCGGTTTCACCATTCGTGCCTGCGGCTCTTTCATACTTTTGAATAACGCGGTCAACATGGATTCCGGATTTTCCTGGATTATATTATCCCTGTAATCACTCAGTTCTTTATTAATAGTATTGTAATTTTTTTCGTGAAATAAGCTATCAGATTTTGTTTTCGAATTCTTAAAAGCAGTTAATTCTTCCTGTAACTTCCCACCTTTTAATGCAACAACTTTTTGATATTCCTGGAAGAGTTTATTTTCTGAAGACCCATTTACCACAACGGTATTTACGAGGTCGGTTGTGTCCGCGGTTATTGTTATTGACTGTTCTTTTCCCACCAGGAAATCAAACAATTTAGTTTTCCCGGGGAAAACAATTGAATACACTCCCGGCTGTAGATTGTCCTTTTTTTGAAATACGGCAATTCCTTTATTGTTTATTACCGCAGAATCTTCAATATTCATAGTCCTGCCATAATAATAAGTGAGGTAGACGATGCCATCTTTAAAATTGGGTGTTTGCAGTGAGACCTTATAGCCCTGTGCAAGAGAAGTTACAGCGGTCAATAGAGAAATTGAAATACTTATAAATGTTTTCATTCAGTAAAAAAAGGTAGACAAAAATATTCAAATTGCAAACAAGAAATCTAAACGTTAAAATACTTAACATTTTTAGCAAAACTCAATTAACTATTCATGATTATTTTTACCCCCACGCCCTTGAAGCCACGGGCAAAACCAAGCAGAATGAAACGAAAAGAGAAAATTGTACTGGAAAATCTACCCGTTACCAATTATGCGGCTGAAGGGAAGTCACTAGGACGTGTTGAAGGCAAAGTAATATTTGTGGAAGGCGCAGTACCCGGAGATGTGGTAGATGTTCGTATTAACAAAAATAAGAAAGATTGGGCTGAAGGAAAAGCTATCAGGATAAAAGAACTCAGTAAAGAAAGGGTAGAGCCCTTTTGTATTCACTTTGGTGTTTGTGGCGGATGTAAATGGCAAATGCTTCCTTATAATAAGCAGCTTGAATATAAACAACAGGAAGCCGCTGATGCTTTTAAGAGAATTGGTAAGCTGAACGAAGTTCCAATGCTTTCGATTATTGGTTCTGAAAAAGGAATCTGCTACAGGAATAAACTGGAGTTTACATTTAGCAATAAAAAGTTTTTAACTCACGGTCAATTAGAAGAACTGGGAGAAGATGAGTGGCCTGGCGGCGCATTAGGTTATCATGTGCCGAGATTGTACGATAAAATAATTGACATCTACGAGTGCTGGCTCATGGCTGATGTAAACAATGCCATCCGGAATACAATGCGTGAATTTGCGGCTTCAAATAAGTATACCTTTTATGACATCAAAGAACATAAAGGCTGGCTTAGAAATATAATTATTCGCAATTGCGAAACAGGCGAGCTTATGGTAAACCTTGTATTTGGGCATGATGATGAAAAAGAAAGAGAAAAGGTTTGCAATCATTTACTGCAAACTGTTCCTTCCATCACCACACTGGTATATACTATAAATGAAAAGTGGAACGACAGCCTCTATGAACTGGAGCCTAAAACAGTGTATGGTAAGGGATATGTAATTGAAAAACTGGAAGATTTTAATTTTAAAATTTCCCCCAAATCATTTTTTCAAACGAACACAAAACAGGCAGAGCGATTGTACAATATTGTAAACGATTTTGCTTCGCTTAATGGAAGTGAAATTGTATATGACCTGTATTGCGGTACAGGAAGCATTGGCATTTTCTTAAGCAAAGGCGCTAAAAAAATTATAGGAGTTGATGTAATTGAAGATGCCATAAAAGATGCGGTGGAAAATGCTGATCTGAATAATATCAATCATGCTTCTTTTTTTTGCGGCGATGTTATTGACATTTGCAATGATGCATTTTTTAATCTTCACGGGCGCCCCGATATTATAATTGTTGATCCACCACGGGCAGGACTACACGCAAAACTGGTAACTAAACTTATAGAGATTGCTCCTAAAAAGATAGTCTATGTAAGTTGTAATGTAGCTACCCAAGCCCGTGACTTGCAATTATTAGGCGAAAATTTTTCTGTTGAAAGACTGCAGCCCGTTGACATGTTTCCGCATACGCATCATATCGAGTGTGTGGCGGAGTTGAAGAGGAGATGAAAACGTATTTAACTGATTAAGGAATTGAACCCATTGATCTTTAAAAAAGAAAAGACTTTATAAAAAATATATGAAAATTCAAATAAAAACTCTTCGGCTTTTACGAGCAAGTTTTCCTGGCATAATATCATCTTCATTTGTCATGCCAATAATGGCAGCATGAGCATTATTAGAACCATCCGGAAGTGGGTCATGAAAACATTCTAATCCTAATTGATATACATCGTCATTAAAAATTTCAAATAAAATATATTTTTCAAAATCTACAATGGTAGCTTCAACAGTTGTAAGAGATTTTACATTAACTGATAATTCACCCTTATCTTTTGGACGGAGTTTGAAAACTCTTGAATGTGCAGAACCATCAGGATTCATATATTTCCTTTCAGGACTTGAAAATGAGCGCCGATATAACCATTCAGAAACTTGTACAGATTTTCTATACATTGGCAGAAAGGTTTAGCCATTCAAGTAGTTCGGGAAGCAACTCAAATGAAAAAATCCCTTGCCTTGGTACATCACTTTCAGAAAATGTTACGAATATTGACTTTTTAGGATAAAAAATTATTTCTACCGATCTTTGAGTTTCCTCATTGCGGAGATCCAGCATAATTTCACCAGAAGGTCCAGGTGCAGTATGAAATATCCTTTGACCTGTTTTTTCCATTAAAAGAGATAGATAAAACGCATCTTGAGTTACGTTTTCTGTAGGAGCAAGAGAGTCATCCCCATCCCAATCGTCTTGTAATATGGAATAATCTTGAAGTAAGGTAAAAATCCGATTATTTAACAAAGGTATATTTGTCGTTGCAACTGTTACACTTCCTTGCTGAGTGTCAAAAAAATCATAAGAATAAATGTTTGATTTCGTAGTACCTACTGAAGATACTGGAATATCTACCTTGTAATTACTGGTCAAGACTCGCATAAAATTCTGGGTTTAGCATGTTCTTAAATATGTTGGAAGTTTTTTCATGAGCACTATCAAGCCAATCAATTACTTCTTCTAATTTTAATTTACCTTTTTTTTCGACAATTGTAGTCCAAATAACTGCTGGCTTTTTAGTTTGATTATTTAAACCACTGTTTATTTGTAATTGCATTATTGTTTCTGAACCTAAATCAAATCGTTGCAATAAATTGAATTCTTTCTTTTCACCAGGCAGCGAATAATTATAGATAATGCTCGTTTGCAAATTTTCCGCAACAAAAGTATGAATGTCTTTCTCATTTAAGTCTACTGAATCTATATACCTTAAACTTACTTTATTGAGAGGTAACTCCTTTTCATAACTTTCGCTTAGTTTTTTCAATGTAGAAAGCACTAACGGCTTAAAAGTTTTTTGCCATTCATAATTGGCTTCAATATCGTTTACAGTTATAATACCAGGTCCATGTTGTATGACCGGCCATTTTAGCTCTCCTTTCCAATATTGATAAATTGGTACCCCAAAAACTTTAATAGGCGCTGACAAAAGGATAAGACGTTTTTGAATTGGAGCCGAGGGTTGTATTCTTTCCCAAAATTTTCCAACAGCGTTATCAAATCCCAAATCTTGTGGTATATTATTACCTTCAATAATACCGCTCCAGAAAAGTTCAAAAATTACTTCTTTTAAAGGAGCCCGTTTTAGCTTTTGAACACTCATGTAAAGAATTATAGATTATTATCTTATGAAAATTTTATTATAGTAACATATGGGTATTGTGAGGATTGAAGTATCAAAAGTTGATCTTAAAATAAGCAATTTTGTGTTAATATTATCAAGTATTGCAAATTAAGCTCTTTCTATATTGTATTCATTAAAAATTTTATAGATAGTATATGCCCAAAAGTAAGCTGTAATTTTGCGATGACACTTCAAGATCAATTTGATACAACCATAGAATTACTAAAAAACAAGCGCCAGTAGTTTTCCTACAGATCTTCGAGCGGCAAAATCTAGTTGGGATATTATGTTCCAAAACAACTTTGCCCTAAGCCAGAAAAAAATAAATGATCATAAAAGACTTATTGAATCCACTGGTGAAAAAAAATACTTCATGACTATACTCAAAACGAGAATATTTTTTAAAGGACAGTTATAGTATTATGATAAAAGCTAACCAAAACTATAGCTTACATAGGTAAGACTGACGTGCATTTTATTAGCTATAGTTTTCCTGATCATCTTTTTGTTCGAGCGAGCATTTTAAATTGGCTGCAGTACCAACTGAACGTACAATAAAATACCATACCTTCAGCTATACTTGTCCGTAAGATGCTAGGCGGAAGCTAAAGAATGCCTAAAACAATTTCTCTAAAATGCCTGGCTTATCCTAAGCCCCGGTGTTACTCCTTTAAAGAAATTATCAAAATAAATCGAAGGCTCAATAGTAGTCTTTAATAACTGAAGCTTACCGGCGCCAAGGCGAAAAGTATTTTTATCAAAAAAATCGCCATTTCTGTTAATGAGAAAACCCAATGAAAATACTGCACTATAGGCGAAACCTTTCCTGGGATCATGATCTTTAGT
Organism: Chitinophagaceae bacterium; assembly: GCA_046593045.1. Taxonomy (GTDB): domain Bacteria; phylum Bacteroidota; class Bacteroidia; order Chitinophagales; family Chitinophagaceae; genus Ginsengibacter. Next base: position 15,228 of record JBKJRY010000358.1, read on the forward strand.
TCCTCCCTGGCCATAAGTTAGCGTGAGAAAATCATTTCTGTATGTTTTCAATTTACCTGTTGAGTCTTTTGCAAATAAAAAATGAGGCTCCCAGAATAGACCCGGCTCCCACTTAAAAGACCGGTCACGATTGGTTAAAGTAAGCTTTGTACCAATACTGAATGATGAAACGAAATAGGTCTTATAATTCTGAACATTTACTGTGATATATCCTTCGACAAAGTCTCCCGTCCCTGTTGGTGTGAAACCCTTCGGCTTGTCTGCGGATATGGCTTTATCTGCCTTAAGATAGTGTGAGCCTGAGCCCAAAATAAGCGGCCATTTTGTATTTACATTATTTAATGACTATCCGCAATTTGGTAGTAACTAATA
>JBKJRY010000004.1:0-9517 GCA_046593045.1 Chitinophagaceae bacterium
TTCCGGGAGTAATCCTACCACCCCTGCTATTCAAAAGATTGTTGATACGCTTGGAGGTGTAAGATCAGCGCAGCAAAGTTTTGCATCGATGGTGTTGTTTACAAAAAGCGGCGGCACCAGGCTAACGGAAGTACGTGCATTGCAGGGCGGCTTTCCTTATTATGGTTCACTGGAAACATCGCCCGCCGCTGCAGGAAAAAATTTTCGCAATAAGCAACAGGCACTGGTAGACGAAACGCTGATGCTGCAATATGGCGCCAAAGTGGGTGACTCGATAAAGGTAGGGGATGTAACTTTTGCTATCGCGGGCAAATTATTAAGTGCGCCGGGTCAAACGGGCTTGTCAGCATCTATAGCGCCCATCGTTTACATACCGCTGCAATACATGAGGCAAACGGATCTTGCAAAGAAGGGCAGCCGCATCAGCTACCGTTATTATTTTAAATTCAATAAACATACGGAAGTAGATAAATTGGTGGAAAATATCAAGCCACGCCTCGAGACGAATGACCTGCGTTATGAAACAGTCGAAAGCCAGAAAGAAGATACTGGACGGTCCTTCACTAACCTTACACGCTTCCTGGCGTTGGTAGGCTTTATCGCATTGCTGCTCGGCTGCACAGGTGTTGCAAGTGCTGTGCATGTGTATATAAAGGAGAAGGTAAATTCTATTGCCATCCTGCGTTGTCTTGGTGTAAAAGCATCACAGGCATTTATTATTTACCTCATTCAGATTGTTGGAATCGGCTTTATCGGTTCGTTGATCGGTACGGCCTTAGGCATATTTATTCAGCAGTTTCTTCCCTATGTCATAAAAGATTTTTTGCCGGTCAAAGTAAGTACGCCTGTTTCGTGGCCCGCTGTGCTGCAGGGAATGACATTGGGAATTATTATCTCTGTCTTGTTTGCATTACTTCCCCTGATTTCTATAAGAAAAATTTCGCCCCTCAATGCGATTCGTGTTTCATACGAGCCGCCACGCCGTGAAAGAGATCCTGTAAAATGGCTGATTTATTTGCTGATCGTAATCTTCGTGTATGGATTTACGTTTGTACAAATGAAAACCTGGGTACAGGCACTTTATTTTACTGCCGGCATAGGAGCGGCTTTGCTAGTCCTTACCGCGATAGCACGTGGACTAATGTGGATGGTAAAGCATTTCTTTCCTTCTTCATGGAATTATTTGTGGCGACAGGGACTGGCAAATTTGTATCGTCCCAATAATCAAACTACCATTTTGATTATTTCTATCGGCCTGGGTACTGCGCTTATCTGCACGTTGTTGTTTACGCAATCCGTGTTGATCAACCGGATTACTTTATCTACAAGTAAAAACCAGCCCAACATTGTACTGTTTGATATTCAAAGCAAACAGGAAGATAGTGTTGCGGCTATGGCTGTAAAATTTGGATTGCCGGTAAAGGAAAAAGTGCCAATTGTAAACATGCGGCTCGACCAGGTAAACAGCATTGATGCGGCACTGGCGAAAAAAGATTCTACCATAAAATTATCACGCTGGCTGTTTAGCAGGGAATACCGTGTGACCTACAGGGATTCACTAACCGAATCTGAAAAGATCACCGATGGGGCCTGGAAAGGAAAGGCTAACGTTACAGGCCTGCCCGAAATATCCATGGAAAGAAATTTTGCCAAAAGGAGTGGGTTGGCGCTTGGTGATACAATCACTTTCAATGTGCAGGGATCATTAATTAAAACTATTGTGGGCAGTCTGCGGGAAGTAAACTGGGGCGGCATACAAACTAATTTCCTCGTGGTGTTTCCAACAGGCCTGTTGGAAGATGCACCGCAATTTCATGTATTACTTACGAGGGTGCCATCGCAGCAGGTGTCTGCAAATTTTCAACAGGCGATGGTAAAGGCATATCCCAATGTATCCATCATTGACCTGGGGCTGGTGTTACGTGTGCTGGACGACCTGTTGAGCAAGATCGGTTTTGTGATTCGCTTTATGGCAGGCTTTAGTATTATCACTGGCATAGTGGTGCTCATCTCTTCTGTGCTTATAAGCAAGTACCAGCGCCTGCAGGAAAGTGTGTTGCTTCGCACATTAGGTGGTAGCCGCAAGCAAATATTTGCCATCACTGCTTTGGAATATTTCTTCCTCGGTGCATTGGCTGCTTTTACGGGAATTCTCTTGGCGCTTGGTGCAAGTTGGGGATTGGCGCGTTATACCTTTGAAACACCATTTCATCCGGAACTTCTGCCTGTGCTGATTTTGTTTGTGTTGGTGTGTTTGCTGACAGTGATTACAGGATTAGCAAACAGTTGGGGAATTTTGAACAGATCGCCGCTGGAAGTGTTGAGGGCGGAAGGGTGACGCATTTATACCATTTGTCTGTCATCGTCACAAGAGGCTGAGCCAAACCGGCACCCGTTCTTGCAAGTACGCGGAAGTGCAACCATCAATTCGTGGAAAAAGATTCAAACACCAGGGATTATTATCTCTTCACTATCAAATTCAATAATTTTCTATCTAGTTTATGGCCATACCAGTCTTCGTAATCCACATCAGATCTGTTGGAATCGAGAATGCCAAAATCGCCGATAAAATTCCATAGGGCAATGCCGATATTGTTTGTAAAAAGAATATCGGTTACGTCAGTAAACCAGGCTATGAAAACATCATGCGGTGTTCTTCTCCACGCCCCGGCTTCACCGCAATGCACGCCAACCCCTTGTTTGGTAAGTGCTATCCACGGCTTATAAAAATCCTCAAGCATTTGCCTGCTTAAATATTTGTCACCTACCTGCCCCGGCCATTTGGGTTCAGGTAAATTGGTAGTATCCTTATTGGCCCATGGCGCTTTATAGTGAGAAATCTGGCCAGGATTATATCCCCTGCAGCTCTGGGCGATATCAAGGTCTACGAGTTCAGGCGTGACAGTGCTGCCCGTGTTATTACCGTCTGCTATCACGAGTGCATCTTTCTTCTCCTTTCTTATTGCATCTCGCGCTCCCATGGCTACCTTCCTGTAAATATCTCCCGGCACAGGACCCCGGGCCGAGTGCTGATCATTCATATCCTCCCGGGAGCTGGGCTCGTTGACTAAATCAAAACTTACCAATTTATTGGAAATATTTTTATACCGTTTCGCCCACATATTCCAATGAAAATAAAAAGCCTTTTGCGCAGCCTCATCTCTCCATAAATTAAATGGTTCATTAAAGCCTGCATTCACACAATAACCCGGAGCACGGTGCAGGTTGATACTCGTATGCAGGCCGTGCTTATGCGCCATCTGCACAAGGCCATCAATATCGTCCACAGCCCTCTCACTAATTTTATAGGTATCGTCAGCAGTGATGTTCTTTGTCCTGTCGATATTTAAATACCAGGGATAGGCAATAGGCAGTCGTACAAAATCAAAACCCCAATCTCGCATCCACTTAAAATGTTCTTCTGTTGTGGGATGATTATTACCCGAAGGGTTAGGCGAAAAAAAATCAAGAAGATTAAATCCTCTCCAATCCGGCAAAGGATTAGTTGCTTTATTATTAAACGCAAACGAAGAACCCACAGCCACCGCAGCTGCAGTAAGGCCAGTATTTTTAATAAATGTACGGCGAAGCATATCGTAATTTTTAGGTATTAGAGTAAGTAATAAGTAACCAGCAAGTTAATATTTTTATTTATCTGTGAATGCTATTACCCAGATTTTATTAGAATGTTGTCCTGGCGCTAATCGGGCGGCTAAAAACCTTAAATGTTTATTCATTTCTCCTGGAAGATTGGCTAAATAGTCTTCTACATTATCATTTATTGAATAACAAATAAATTTTTTTACCTTCCACAGCACTTACATTTGCTCCCCAAATAAATAAACCTATGGAGCTGAAATATTCACAAAAAATAGCCGCAGAGCTAAACATATCCCTGAAGCAGGTTATTAGTATTTATGATTTGCATACGGAAGGGTCAACCATTCCATTTATTGCCCGTTACAGAAAAGAAGCAACGGGAAACCTGGATGAAGTAGTGATTGGTAATGTAATTAATCAAATAAAATATTTTAATGAACTTATAAAAAGGAAAGAGACCGTTTTAAAAACAATAGAAGAGGGCGGCAAGCTTACACCTGAATTAAAGAAGCGGATTGAAGATTGTGTAAATGCAACTGAGTTAGAAGATATTTACCTGCCTTATAAACCTAAGCGTAAAACAAGAGCAACCCAGGCTATTGCGAAAGGATTAGAGCCATTGGCTACAAAGTTATTCAGCCAGCAAAATATGAAGACAGAAGACGAAGCGGGCAAATACCTAAATGAACAGGTAAAAGATAACACAGAAGCCTTACAGGGCGCAAGAGATATCATGGCAGAATGGATTGCGGAATATGAACAGGCCCGCAATATTATCCGTAAAATATTTAGTAAAGAAGCTGTGCTGGTATCAAAAGTAATGACGAGCAAAAAAGAAGAAACTGATGCACAGAAGTACCGTGATTATTTCGATTACCAGGAACCGCTAGCAACAAGTCCTTCGCACCGCGTACTGGCGATTCGACGGGGTGAGAAAGAGGGTTTTCTTATTATGGATATCAACATAGAAAAAGAAGACGCGATGGAAGAACTGAAGAGAAAATTTTTGAGTGCTTCAAATTCAGCCTCTCAGCAAGTTGCCTTAGCCATTGAAGATTCTTTTAGCCGATTATTGAAACCATCTATCGAAACTGAATTTCGCATGGCGGCGAAGACAAAAGCCGACGAAGAAGCCATTCGCGTATTTGCTGAAAATCTTCGCCAGTTATTATTAGCATCTCCTCTTGGTCATAAAAGGATCATGGCGATTGACCCTGGATTTCGTACGGGATGTAAAGTGGTTTGCCTTGATGAACATGGTGTGTTTCTAAAATACAATACGATTTTCCCCCACGCACCACAGAACGATTGGAACGCTGCTGTACAAACCGTAAAGGAATTAGTAGCTGAATATAATATTGAAGCCATTGGTTATGGAAATGGTACGGCGAGTAAAGAGACTGAATCATTAGTACGTGGTATCGATTTTGGAAAACCCGTTTCTGTTTTTATGGTGAATGAAAGCGGCGCTTCTATCTACTCTGCAAGTGAGGTGGCCAGGGAAGAATTTCCAGATGAAGATTTAACCGTTCGTGGCGCTATCAGTATTGGCCGCCGCTTGCTGGATCCGTTGAGCGAACTGGTAAAAATTGATGCAAAAAGTATCGGCGTTGGCCAGTACCAGCATGATGTAAACCAAACCCGCCTGAAAGAAGCATTGGACCAGGTGGTAGAAAGCTGTGTAAATTTTGTGGGCGTCGATTTAAATACAGCCAGTAAACATTTGCTCACGTATGTGTCCGGCCTAAGTGCGACAGTTGCAAAGAATGTAGTGGAATACCGCACAAATAATGGTGGCTTTAAAAGCCGGGAAGAACTGAAAAAAGTTTCCATGCTGGGGCCCAAAGCTTATGAACAATGCGCAGGTTTCTTAAAAGTAAACAATGCACAAAATCCATTAGATAATTCCGCTGTGCATCCTGAAAGTTATCATGTAGTGGAAGCTATGGCTGCAAAAGTGAACAGCACGATTCCTGAACTAATACAAAATGCAGCAATAAGAAAGGAGATTAAGGCCAAAGACTTTGTTACAGAAACAATTGGCCAGTTTACTATCGAAGATATTTTAAAGGAACTGGAAAAGCCCGGCCGGGATCCACGTTCTGCCATTGAAGAATTTCGTTTCGCCGCCGGTGTTAGTACCATGGAAGATCTAAAATCCGGCATGAAGATTCCCGGCATTGTTACCAACATCACCAACTTCGGTGCTTTCGTAGATGTGGGTGTAAAGCAGGATGGCCTCGTGCATATTTCTCAATTAAGCAACCGCTTTATCTCCGATCCAAATGAAGCCGTGAAGCTCGGCCAAAAGGTAATGGTAACAGTAACGGAAGTTGATGTCCCACGAAAGCGAATTGCTTTATCAATGAAAGATTCGTCACCTGTTGCAAAAAATCCGAAGCCCCTGATGAACCAACAAAAACCTGCTTCCCAACAACCCGAACCGGTGGATGATTTCCAGGCTAAGCTGATGGCGTTGAAGAAGAGTTTTAGGTAGTAAATACTTTATAGTGACTGAATCATCAGATTGTTTAAAAGAATATCTATATCTTAATTTTTGATTTCAAAATTAGCAAACAACTGCTTTGATACCTTATCGAAGTGAAGCTTCCGCCAATATATAAAACCAGCTTAGATATCACTATAGCAGGGTATCGGGCTGTACAAAACCAGATATTCAACTCGCTTAACGGATTGCGATGATCATCATAGGAAAAAACAGGCATTGTATTTATTAGTTATTCTATTCACCATTACCTTACCTGTCCATTTAATAAAAGATGCTATGCTTTAATTTTACTGTGAAGCCTTCCCTTTTCCCTTAAATTGAATACCCACATTTCGTTGCAACTAACAAATAACTCTTAGATTTGATAATCCAAATTCCCTGAATTCTGTGTTGTGTCTCTTAAGACTACCTTTTAAGTTCCGCTCCCCCTGCAAAACAAAAACGCCAGTTTTTTGGCTTTCAGTATAGCTATTATTAACACTTAAATTTCATCTCATGAATCGCTTTCTACGCTTGCTCGTTGCCGCACTGTTTGTTTCTAATACCCTTTGTGCACAGGATGGCGCACCCGATCCTACCTACGGAGTTAATGGAATCGTTAAAGCTAATTTCGGCATTGCCACACCTTATTCTTCCAGGTTAGTTAAAGGTCTTGTGTCGCCGGATGGCAGTATGTACCTCGTGCTTGGATTCCAGGACAAAGCGGTTGTACAAAAATTGAAACCCGATGGTTCGCCGGATTTATCTTATGGGGTAGATGGATATTCTGTTGCAGTAGAGCAAATAAGAGCCAGGTCAGCGGCATTGAAAAATGGAAAGGTAATTATAGGCGGAAGTTATTTCGCCGACAATTCAAATGATATGATCCTGGCCAGTATTAAGGCGGATGGAACGTTTGACAGCAGTTTTTCCGGTAACGGCCGGCAAGTTTATTCTATGGGAGAATATAATGACCTTGGCGATCTGGATATCCAGGATGATGGAAAAATTGTGGTTGGGGGTTACTTATTTTTTTCTGAGGAAATCCTGGTTTTCAGGTTAACTCCCGATGGCTATATGGATCAATCATTCACCGACTACCACGCCCCTTCGATCAGCCACCCGGATTGGGTACAAGTTTTATCCGACGGAAAGATATTGGTTCGCGGATCTGCGGAAGGAAAATACAGCATTATATTGATCCGTCTTAACAGCACGGGACTAATTGACAATTCATTTTCAGGTGACGGTATTCAGCTGACACCTGTGGGCGACAACTTTTCACCGCCAAACTCTTTTGAATTGGACAACGCCGGAAATATTATAGTTGGAAACAGTGGCGGTGTTTATCGATTCACTCCTAATGGAACGCCGGATGCGGCTTTCAATGGAAATGGTCACCTGCAAACAAGTTTTGCAGTACAAGCAGTTTTACCTGACGCAAATAATAAGATTTATATAGCAGGAACCGTCAACGATGATCTGAATGTCCAAAGACTCCAAATTGATGGCACAGCTGACAATACTTTTTCAGGTGATGGAATGACCACTTTCGATCTTGGACAGGGCGAGGCGGCAGTTAACTTATCTCTTGCATTAAATGGAAATATATTGCTTTTCGGAAATGGTACTGCCGGTGCCGGCGCTATTAAAAATTTCGAAGTTGTGCAGTTTAAAGCCGGGGATGGCTCAGCAGACATGGCATTTGCAGGGGAGGGTACCTTAAAGAGTGCCTATACTGTAAGAGGAATGACCCATTTAAATGCATCAGTTATTCAGCCTGATCATAAAATTATAACTGTAGGCGTGGCTTTTAACGGGACTGACGGTATGGTGATTGCCAGGTATTTGCAGGATGGAACTTCCGATGACGCATTCGGCACGAACGGTCATATCCTATTCAATCCTTCAGGTAACTATGACAAAGCCACTAGTGTTATTCTGCTGTCTGATGAAAAAATATTAGTTGGAGGTACAGCGGGAGGAAACTTAATCCTGGCTCGATTCAATACGGATGGAACAGCCGATCTGTCTTTTAATACCACTGGCTTTCGCATTTATAATATTCCGGTGCCGCCGCCGGAAAAATATTCTTCTATTGAAGAGCAACCAATAAAATTGATACTTCAGCCTGATGGCAAAATACTTGCATTGGGGACAAAGATGGTGGCCCGTTTTCTTTCAAACGGGGAGCCGGACCTGGGTTTTAGCGGAGACGGTATTGCCGACATTCCTTTACGGAATACATTTGCACTGGCACTTCAAACAGACGGAAAGATCGTAGTTGGTGGCGAGTATGATGATATTGATATAGTATTTGGAGTTGTTCGAATTAATAAAGATGGCTCGCCAGATAACTCTTTTTCTGGTGGTGTAGTTCATTTTAGTATGTATGATGGAAGTTTTATCTATGATTTTGCTACCGCATTGGCTATTCAGCCAGACGGCAAAATATTGGTAGGAGGAAGTGTAGGTTCAGACTATCGGAATCCTATTTATTCATGGGGAATTGCCAGGTTAAATGAAGATGGTTCTCTCGATCAAAGTTTTAATGGCTCCGGCAAAGCATTTGTCGCCCCAAAAAATCCTTCTTACCTCACCTCTATGATCCTGCAAAATGATGGTAAGATTCTGCTTGGAGGATTTGGAGAGAAGCAGGCCCTGATCCATGATTTTGCCTTATCGAGACTTACTATAGAAGGTCAACTTGACCAAACATTTGGAAATCTCGGGTATATTATTTTACCAGTTAGTCCCGGCGATAACCGCATAAACGATCTAACACTTGATGGGAATGATCTGTATGCTACAGGTTTCGCCAATTTTGCAAATACCACGGGTATTATTGCGAAGTTTTCGCTTCTGACGCCGCAAAATCCACCTTCAGTTTCCCTCATTTCGCCAACGGCAAATAATTTTTACCTGGCACCTGCAACAATACGTCTTACGGCGATGGCGAGTTCACCAAATGATACTATCCGGAAAGTGGAGTTCCATGATGGTGATAATTTGATCACAACAGCGTATAAGCTACCATATGACTGGTACTGGAGGAAAGTACCTGCCGGGCTTTATAATATCACGTCAAAGGCTACCGATACCAAAGGCACTTCTGCGGTGTCAGACGTTTTACAGGTACAGGTGATAACGCCCACTGTCAATGAATTCATCCTGATGAATGCATCCACCGACAAAAGAGTCATGGCGCTGTATGACGGCGTAGTGCTGGATAAGGCCACGCTTCCTGCCGGCCTAAATATTAAAGCGATCACTAACTTCAAAAAATTGGGAAGTGTTGTATTCCTGATTGATGGCAAAAAGGTCAGAACGGAAAACGGATATCCTTACTCTCTTGCCGGCGATAGTCCTTTAGGTGATTACCATGCGTGGGATCTGCCGCCTGGTACACATACATTGACGGCAGTACCG
>JBKJRY010000009.1:0-10302 GCA_046593045.1 Chitinophagaceae bacterium
AACCAATCTCTTTTAATTATAATTGACTGCTGTGGATTTCGGGGAGGAATTTTCATTATTAATTTATTGCCTTTACCAAGTCCCAATGCCAGCGCCGGAAAAACATCTGTAACCAAATTAAGAAAGAGTATTTGTAACGGTAGTAGCGAAAACAGGAAGTTTAATAACCCATAAAAAAATACAATAAATATTTCACTAAGGTTGCAGGAGAGGAGGTACATTAAAAAGTTTTTAATGTTTTTAAAAATTACCCTGCCCTGCATGATGGCAGCAACTATAGAAGTAAACGAATCATCTTTTAAAATCATCGCCGCTGTTTCTTTGGCCACCTGTGTGCCCCTTATACCCATGGCTATACCGATGTCTGCTTTTTTTAGTGCCGGGGCATCGTTTATTCCATCTCCCGTCATGGCAACGATTTTACCATGCTTCTGATAAAGACTTACCATTTCTAACTTTTGCTTTGGTGTAACCCTGGCAAAAATAGTTGCGGCAAATAATTTTTCTTCTGGTAACTGAGTATCTAATTCTTTACCATTGATAACAACATTAACTTTTTCTGATAACTTTATTTTTTCGGCAATATTGAGTGCTGTTGCCGGATGGTCGCCCGTAATCATAATAACCTTAATGCCTGCATCCCTGCATGATTGCAAGGCATCTACCACTTCCATACGGGGAGGATCTAAAAACCCTATTAAACCGGCAAGGGTTAAGTCTGACCCAAAATTGTCGGTGGAGATATTGATGGCTTCTTTAAAAGCAAGTGCCAATACTTTTGAGCCCTGAGACTGGACAATATCTGCCTTATTTAAAAATATTTTTTTGTCAGCCTCAGTTAACGGGAGTATCCTATCGCCTGAACAATATGAAATACATTTATTTATTAATTCTTCTACAGCACCTTTTGCAGCTACAAAATTGCCGGTATCTGTTTTATGTAAGGTGGCCATTAATTTTGTTTCAGAATTAAATGGTTCTTCTGCAATACGGGGATACGATGCATTTATAGATGCCGCATTTGTTTTACTGGAATTTACAAATTGCAATAATGCAATTTCAATTGGATCGCCCAAATTTTTTTTCTTTCTTTTTTCTTCTTTACTAACAGCGTTGTTGCACAAAGTAGAGATGACTAATAAATTTCTAAACCCAGCTTTGCTTTTTTTAATTGCTCCACTAACGTCTTCGCCACTTTTATCAATATTTATCTCTTCATCAAAAAATATCAAGTTGTTTACGTCAATCTTATTTTCTGTAAGTGTGCCTGTTTTGTCAGTAAAAATGGTGCTAATGCCACCAAGTGTTTCTACGGATGCCAGTCTTTTAATTAGCACCTTTTTCCTGGCCAGGCGTAACATGCCATAAGTAAGTGCAATGATGCTTACAACAGGCAGCCCTTCGGGAATAGCAGCCACAGCTAATGCCAACGCAGTTTCTACAATCAGATAAAACTGTTTGCCCTGCAACAATCCTGTTATTATAAATATGATGGCAAACGCAGCTGTAATCACCATTAAAATTTTTGTAAGGCCCTGCAGCTTTTTTTCTAATGGAGTTTTATCCTGCTTTGCGGTTTCAACCATCCGGGTAATTTTTCCTAACTCAGTATTTAGGCCCGTACCGGTTACTATGCCCCTGGCATTGCCTTTTACAACAGAGGTGCCTTTAAATATTAAATTGATTTTGTCAGCCAGGAGCACCTCCTTTTCTATAACTTCAATATTTTTTTCGACCGGTAATGATTCTCCTGTAAGTGCTGATTCATCAACTTGAAATTCATTTACTTCCATTAATCTTGCATCCGCCAAAACCATATCACCAGCTTCTAACACCAACAAATCTCCGGGCACAATTCTTTTAGATGGAATTTCTTTAAGGGCATTTTCTCTCCACACTTTTGAAACGCTGACGTCCATTTCCTTTAAGGCCTTTGTAGAATTTCGGGCCTGCAATTCCATAAAAAAACCCAGCACGGCAGTAATAAAAATTACGCTGATAATAGAAAATCCCTCCAGCCAATCTTCAAAGAAAAAAGAAAAGCCGGCGGCTACTACCAGCAATAATATTATCGGGCTTTTAAATTGCTCAAATAAAATAAGCCAGATACTTTTTTGCTTTTGCTCCGCATAACTGTTCAAGCCATACTTTGTAATTCTTTCATTTATACTGCTTTCTTGTAACCCCGTTTTCAGATTTACATCCAGCAACTTTGCAACATCATCAACCTTTATTGACTGCGTATTTTCAATTGGATATATATTATCATTCAATGTTGCCATGTTTTATTTTTTGATTACCTGTCCGGTTTTTCTGCCTAATCAAAACCTTTCTACTATATTATTTTCGATAGTTCTGACGTTGAATTTTGCATAACTGAAATCGCCGTCTTTCAATCTCCAGGGTACTTCAGCATTGGTGGGTTATTGATAATATTACCCATTTAAGATGAATCTCTCTGCAATGGATAGCTTCCTAAAAAGTCGCCTGTTTTTGAAATTATTTTTTCGGCTCCTGCTCAGAATATTATGCAATGTTTTAAGCACTTCTATGGTATGCCCTCCTTTGTTAATCATCACACAATCGGCTTCTGCTGCGTGTGCAGCATCCGTTATTTCGCTCCTGGTGGCCAAACCATCCTTATTCATACTTTCCAGTACCTGCGTAGCCCATATTACCGGTGTATGTGCAGCTTCACAAATCCATAGTATCTCATCCTGTATCTCACTCATCCTTTCAAAACCAATTTCCACAGCCAGGTCTCCCCGTGCTATCATAATGCCCATTAAGTTTTGCTGCATTCCCTGTAAAATGATTGCCGGAAGATTATTTACGGCCTGGTTAGTTTCAATTTTTGCCACAATGGAAAGTTCAGGTCTATTTAACCGGCTGAGCTGCATTTGCAATTCCTGCATATCTGTCGCATTATTTACAAATGAAAAGCCTACCATATCCGCATGCTGCACAATAAAAGGCAGGCACTTCTTGTCATAATCGGTAATAGGATTTATTTGAAATATGGTATCGGGAAAGTTGATGCCTTTTTCACTTTTAATAACCGGTTTCTTTGCAGAGATGCGAATGATTTTAAGGATAGCTTGCTTTCCACTAACGCTCTGTACCACCGCTTCAAAAAATCCGTCATCAAAATAAACCCCGTGTTCCGGTTTTAATTTTTCTACAATCCCCGGCAGGGTGCAACGCATCATTTTTCCACCTATTACCGCTTTTTGTTCTGGGTCAGTTAAGGTGATCTCATCCCCTAAGTCTACTTTTAATTTGCCATGCTCATGCTTCTTGCTAATAATTTGTGTCCGTATTTTAGGGCCGGCCAGGTCCATATAAAGCTTACAAGGCAAGTTCATTTCAGCAACCGACTTTTTTAGGTTTTCAATCATTTTTATCCAGGTCGGCTCATCATCATGGGCGCAATTGATACGGGCTACCTGCATGCCATTTTCCAGCAGCTCGCACATCAGTTGAAAGTCATCAGCAAAATCCGTATTAAACGTAACCATTATTGGCGGTGCTTCATCCATTCCGGCTTTGCCTAAGAGTGTGGTTATGTTTTGCCGTAATTGCCTGAACCCGTTGGAGGCATCTATATCATAAGAGGTAGTTTTTTTGTCGCCAAGCCAATGCATAATATTAATGACCTGCGTTTTAATATGGCTCTCACTACTTGCCAAAGATGACAAGCCCATGTAATGCAACTGTTTTTGAAGTAGCTCAATATTTTGAGAACGCAGAGCTAAATAATCAACCAGGTTGATGGCGCTATTGCGAAAGTGAGTTTTCACTCCATCGATATGCATCTTTTTTTGATCCTCGGCTGTTAGCATCCGATTATGAATATCTTCTAAGTCCTTAAGTAAATCTTCTTTTGTTTTCATTTTTTTCGTTTAATTAATATGATATCCGCAATGATTGCGGTAATTGGCATCATAAAATCCTGGTAAACCCCAAATTGTATTGCTGCTGCCAAACCGACAATCGCCCACATAGAGGGGATTATTAATAAATATTTTGAAAGCTTATTACCCGTCATCATAAAAAAGCCAAAAGTAAAAATGGTAGATGGGCAAGGTAATCCGAGGGCTATGGTTCTATTAAATGAACCCTGAATAAAATAGCTTATGAGCGGATAAATAATTAATCCAAACAGTATAAAGAAGTAACCAAAATAATTTTTTGTTTGAGAAGAAAAACTAAAAGATAATTTATCTTTTAGAAAAGTATTTATTAAAATCAATAATCCCTGTACAATAAAAGCAGCACCAAATACAAAAGCCAATTTATTTATTGCTGTAAAGAATATGATGTGATAAACCAATCCCATCCATATCCAAAGCACTCCAAGAAAACTTCCAATGAATTTATTTTTTAAAGAATGGTTAGCATGAACTAGGAGCAATGCTAATATTCCCAATAAAATAGTTACCCATTGAAATGGAAACACTGCTGTATTATATTTTTCAAATACACTTAAAAATTGTTCGGTTGTAAAAGGAATTTTCATATTCCAATATTCTTAGTTTCTTCTTTCGTGCCCAATAAAAACCTACCAAATCCAATAAGCCAAAACACGACGGGATAAGCCACCCAACGCTCAGTGCCACCCGTTCCTATGTAGGGTATAAAAATATTGGCCCCATATAAAAAAATTAAGGACATTGTACCAATACAAATACCAATGTAACGTAGCGGTGGCGGCACTATTTTAAAAGCAGTAATGCAGGTAATACTGCCAAATGTAAATGTTACTAAAGCAAAAATGCCGTGCCAGACTACAACATGCCCCGGAAAAATACCTATACCAAAAACACCCAAACCAAAGATGGTTAAAGGAATTGTAAATAGCCATTTTTTAAACTGTTGATGTATAAAAAGTGAAGCAATAAAAATCATCATTCCTGTAACGAGCATGGTAATATTAAAGATAGTAGCAGAAGGTTCATGGATAATACTTTTGGGCGGACGGGTTCCGCCAAGGTCGCTGATTTCATTTTTGAAAGTGCTATAGCCTGTTGGGTAAAACGTTTCACCGGTAATTATTCCCATAATAATAATACTGCCGGAAAGAAATAATAATGTACCCGCTATATTTAGTTGTGATTGACTTTTCATTTTAAATCGTTTTCTTTTTTATATAAGTTTCTTACCTGCGGTAGTAGGGCTACAAAAATGATAACCACCGCCAGCAACATATAAAAAGTATGCAACCAGCTAACGGCATTAAGCAAAACCATTTCTATTTGAATCCAAAAAATAAGTATAAAGGCAATGTAAATGGTGTAAGTCCATGCCCAGTGCATATCTGAGCAAAAATTAAAATGCTCTGCAAAGTTTGATGCTGGCTTTTTAAGCAATGATATTATTAAAAGCATAGGGATGATACCAAGCACCAAAAACAAAATAATGCCGGAGACAAAAATAATTGCGAAATGGTGATGGATCAAGCAAAGACAATGGCATACCCATTAGTTTGCCTGATGGTGAAACAATTAAAACGGCACCGCCACCCATTGCTCCGAGCCCGAGAAATGCAAGAAGGGCAATCAGTAAATTTCTTGTTGCTTTTGATGTCATGCTTATTTATTTTGTACTGTTTCAAATTCTGCCCTTTTTTTTATTACCAGGTCAAGTTTTTCTAATCTAACAGCTACGATTGATCAATTAATGATCTTGCCATCTTCCATTTCTATTATTCTGTGCATTCTGTCTGCAAAACTTTGGTCGTGTGTTACAATTAATAATGTCTGCTTAAATTCTTCTGATAGTTTTTTGAATAGATCATAAACATTATCACTGTTTTTTTTATCGAGATTGCCGGTAGGTTCATCACCCATAATTATATCCGGATTGTTTATTAAAGCTCTCGCAATAGCTACCCGTTGCTTTTCCCCACCCGATAATCGATTTGCTTTTTTCATAGCCAATTTTTCAATGTCTAAAATTTTCAGTTTTTCGATAGCACTGTCTTCTACTTCTTTTTCAGAAAGTTTAGCCAGCTTTAAACCAGGTAGCATTACATTTTTTAATACCGTAAATTCTTCTAATAAATAATGAAACTGAAATACAAATCCAATCTTTTCGTTGCGCACCCTTGCTAATACTGTATCTTTTTTATTTACCATCGAAACATTATCAATCAGTAATTCGCCTTTATAATCCGTATCCATTGTTGATAAAATATACAATAAAGTAGATTTACCACAACCCGATTTTCCTGTAAGCGCTACAAACTCTCCTTTTGTAATAGCAATATTAATATCTGTAAGTACTTTCACTTTTACAGGATCATTAAATTCTTTATAAATGCTTTTTGCTTCTAAAATATTTTCGTTCATGTTATTTACCTCTGATGATTACTACCGGATCTACCTTACTTGCTTTACGTGCCGGAAACCAGCCGGCAAAAAAAGTTGTGATTAAAGAAAAAATGGCCCCTATTAAATAAAATACCGGATTATAATTAATAGGATAGGTTTTTATAGTAGGCAGCGATGCAGTTGAAAAAGGTATTTGGTCAATAGTGGCGGATAAACCAAAGCCTAACAATAAACCCAACAAACCGCCGAGTACGCCAATACTTGTGGCAATCACAAGGAAAATATTTCGCACGTCCCTGCCGGAAAAACCGGTAGCCTTAAGTATGGCAATCGTATCCATCTTTTCATAAATCATCATGTTTAAAATATTATAAATGCCAAAGCCTGCCACTACCAACAACACAATCCCTACCGAATAAGAAATAAGGGTACGAACAAAACTGCCTGTTTCAAATTGAGAATTGGCTGTTTGTATATCGACGGCATCAATATCAAAAAGGCTGGCATATTCCTTTGCAATGGCCGGTGCGGCGTTTATATCTTTAAGTTTTACCTGTATATCTGTGATAAAAGTATTTGGCTGACCCATTATTTTTTGTACAGTAGCAATGGAGGCATAGCTCTGTGTTTTATCCAGATCTTGTACACCGGTTTGATACAAGCCCGTTACTTTAAGCTGAAATATTTCTCCGCTTACGGTAGATACCTGTACCCTGTCCCCAACTGCAGCAGACAGTTCAGTCGCAAGGCCTTTCCCTAAAATTATACTGCTGGGTATTTTTTCTATATCATCAGAAACGCCCTCCATTATATAATCATTAAAATAAAATAATTTGCTTTCATTTTTTACATCAATACCATTTATTACTGCCGCAATATTAATAGTCATGTCGTTAAAGAAAACAGGCGTAATTAATTTAGGGGCTATGCCCAGCACACGATTGTCTTTTTCCAATGTTTTAATAATGGCTCCGCTGTTATAGATCTGTTGCCTCGCAGCAGCGGGCTTTATAGAGTGAATAAAGTTGTATTGATTTTTATAAAGAGGAGAGCTGTTTACCGGTTGATTTTTATTTGGTTGTATTTCATTGTACAACCTGATATGCGCTGTGCGGTTTAGTATCAATCCATCCAGCAAATCATTGAGGCCAGCCATAAAACTCAGCAGTGCAATAAACATAGTAATGCTGAAAGTAACGCCTATGGCGGCTACCATTGTTTGTTTCCACCGGGCCAGCAATAGCGCTTTAGCAATACTTACAATGAGTTTAGTATTCATAAAGCAGGTTTATAAATAAATTCGTTCGTAGTGATGCCACTTAGTATTTCTACTTTTTGATAATCTTTTAAACCAATAATTACTTTTCTTTTTTTGCCTTTTTCAACAATAACAGAATCGCCGCTTAACAAATAACTTCTTGGAATGGTAACAGCATTTGCTTTTTGCTGGATAATAATATTTGCTTCGCAGGTAAGGTTCGGGTACAGCGTTGCAGGTTGTTTTACAAATACAGCTTCTATGGTAAAAGACTTTGACTTTTCATTCATTATCGGGTCAATTTTACTAACGACAGCTTCAAAAATTTGCCCTTTGTAACTATCCATACTCAACAAAATATTTTGTTTAAGTTTTATCCTGTTAATGTCATATTCGTCTACCTGTAACTCTATCATAAAAACGCCGGCATTGCCAATAACCGCAACAGGGGTTAGCGTATTTACCATTTCGCCTTGCTTCATAATTATGTTGTACACCCTGCCATCCACATTGCTTTTGATATTGTAATCGTTTTTTATGGTGGCGGCTATTTCCAGATTATGCCGGGATTGGCTACTCTGAAAATTGATTTGTTTTTTTAATTGCGTATAGCGGAGTTGAGCGGCTTCGTAAGCTGTTACAGAACTTTTATAGCTAAGCCGGCGTTGCTCTAATTCATTTTTTGTACCAATACTTTCGTTCCATAAATTTTGCTGACGGGCTTGCAATAGTTTATCCGCATCCATTTTTTCTTTAGCATAATTTATATTGATTTGTAATTCATTCAGCTTTTCTGCATTGGAATTTACAGCATTATAGTCGGCAGCTAATGTGGCATTTTCAGTATTCAACTGTGCATTGGTATTTACCAGTCTTATTATCGCCTCTCCTTTTTTTACTTCATCGCCTTCCTTTACTAATATCTCTGCAATCAACCCATTAACAGTAGAAAAAACGTTGTACTGATTAGTGCTTTTAACCATGCCGGATGCATATACCGATTCAGTAATTGACTCTTGTAAAGGCAATGTTTTTTCGTGTTTGCTTTTGCAGGATTGCATCAGCATAACCAATAATAAAATTTGAATGCAAAGTCTTGTCATAACATTTCGCTTTATTTGTATTTTTTTCCGAGAGAAGTCTCAAAAACTACACAATCTCCCGTTGCCTCTGGGCCGATAAATGCAATCAGTGCGATGAGTAAATTTCTTGTCGCTTTTGAGTTCACAAGTATTTATTTAGGATAGTTTCTATTTTCATTCTTCAGGCTCTTTTTAAACATAATTGCAAGCATTAGCATTGCAGTTGGTGCGGTAATTGTCCACGGCAAAGCAAGCAGTAATAACCTTTCAGAAAATGTTGGGTAGAAATATACAAATACGATTAAAGGTGTAACGGCCGCATTAGCCAGAAAAGAAATTCTAACCCATTTTTGAATTCCAGTTTTTTCAAAAACCTGGGCGGCAAACAATGTTGCCAATCCCATAAATATGTAACCAATGGCATCGTAATCCCAAAACATGGAATGGGGCGTTTGGCTTAATATTTTAACTGCTTCTCCATTCCCTTTCACTGTCATAGGGATTACTGTAGTTAGTTGTACTACATAATTCGCAATAACAAATACTGCATAAATAATTGTGAAGATGAGAGCGGCATGAGTCCAGATTTTTTTATGTTCAGGTGTTGCATGATTGAGTGCAAGCATCTCTAACAAAAAAGGAATAACGATGCAAAGAGAAAATGTAAAGATTAAAATTTCATCATACGGATAATTAAGTACGCCCAAAAGTTGTAATACCTGAACCAATACGAATGCAGCATTAGAAGCAAATGCAACAATTCCTGCATAGAAACCTATTTTGTATATTGATTCATTCATAGCTCTCTTGTTGTTTTTTAATAAGCACTTTTTTAATTTTTATAAACAACTATTTCATCTCTGTAACATTGTATTCAACCTCCTTAAAATTAAATTTCCCATAAACAAATTTTCCATCAGGGTAATCCCAGGTAGTTTCACCATACGTCATGATGTTTATGCCGTTTATATTTTTATAATTACTCACCGGTGTAGAAAATGAATAGTGATTTACATCCCTGTCGTTTGAAATAAAATCAACCAATTGCCCTTGTTCATTAAAATATAAAATGGCTGATATTGAAATTGCATGATTTGTAAAAGTGGCTTTTGCCGAATTGCTGTCAATGGCTTGCCATGTAATTCGTTTGTCAATCAATGTAGCGGGAGCCATCAAACACATATCATTAAAGAGTGTTACGGTTTCTGCCTGGTCCATATCTTTTCCTGCTTTTTTTACAACGGGGAATAATCCAAAAAGCCTTATATCCATCAAAGCAGTTGCATTTGTGTATCTATGATAACCCGGAACGGTAAAGCCTTTCATTTTTGCTTTCATAAAAAACAGCCGGGTGGGTTCGTCAAAAAAATTATATTGTTCGCAGGTAAAGGGGAAGAAAGGTTTTCCTTTTTCTCTCATTTGCCCTTCAAATACAATGCGCATATTTTTTAGTTTGGGCTTGTTTAGTACGCCTGCATATTTCAGGTAACGTTGTACAGGCCCGGGTAGCGGCAGTAAATCCGGTTCAGTAAGTAAATCCGTTTTCAAAGCATCAGTGCGCTGCAGATTTTCTTTTACATCATTTTGGTAGCCTTTTTCAAAACGATAGCTTCCATAATTCAATACTATA
>JBKJRY010000086.1:0-6102 GCA_046593045.1 Chitinophagaceae bacterium
GGCTAATTGATACATGGGATGTTTCTGATCAAGCAGATCTGCCAGGCTAGAAAATAAACCCATCTGAGAAGTTTGTTTTTGGATAGAAAGCATACATAAATTTGCAGACTTTTTGCCTATTTTGCAAATAACCTGCAACTATTCTACCGCCTTTTCTATAGAAAAGGCAAGTATTATACCTAGTTGAGATTTTTTGAGGGACGACTAACTAATTGGAACTAAACAAATAACTGGTCTAGATTCCGTGTTCACTTATGAGATAGATGAGTGCCGCCATATTCGCTGCACCAAGTTTCAGCTCCCGCTCACTCACATTTTCAAAGACGTCCGTTGCTGTATGGTGAATATCAAAATATCGCTGGCTATCCGGCCGGAGCCCTGCAAGCGCAGCACCAATTGTTTTTAATGGGCCAATATCTGATCCGCCACTGCCATTTGAAAAATCATAAACGCCGTAAGGATAAAAAAGGTCTTTCCATTCCAGGATTTTATTTTTTTGTGAATCGGTCGCATCAAGGCTAAAGCCACGGGGTGTAAAGCCGCCAGCATCACTTTCCAAAGCAAATATGTGCTTTTCATTTTTTAACTTTGCTTCCTCCAGGTAAGCGTCAGCACCCCGACCTCCATTTTCCTCATTCACAAAGAATACTGCTCTCATAGTACGTCTTGGTTTGATACCTAAAGCTTTGAATGTTCTTAAAACTTCCATGCTCTGCATCACGCCAGAGCCATCATCATTGGCACCTTCTGCAAGATCCCAACTATCGAGATGGCCTCCAACACTTATTATTTCTTCAGGAAAATCCGATCCTTTTATTTCGCCTATTACGTTATATGCCTTTACGTCCGGAAGCATTTTGCAATTTGTTTTGAACCATACTTTCGTTACATTTTTTTTCCTGAGTTCACTACTCAGGAATTCGGCATCATTAGTACTTATTGCCACTGCGGGAATCTTGGGTAAAGAATCATTGTATACCGTAACCCCGGTGTGAGGATAATCATTTAGATTAATTGCAAGGGAGCGAACTATTGCGCCGATAGCGCCATACTTTGCGGCCATTGATGGCCCGCGTACTCTTGAAACGCCGCTTTCGGCATATGCGGCGAAAGTTTCAATATAAGTTGGATTCATTTTGAAATTAAAAAACACAATTTTGCCTTGTATAGCGGATTCTCCGAGGTTAGTAAGTTCACTCATGCTTTGAACTTCAATTACAGGTGCAGAGATTCCTGCAGTCACTGTGCCTACTGAATTTCCCAACGCTGTAAGATGCAGTTGAAATTTTTTATTGCCGGTTAATATTATTTCTCCTTGTTCTGTGCTTCCTCTTACCCAGTGTGGAACCATGCATGGCTGCAAATAAACTGTATCAACATCCATTTCTTTAAGCATCTGCCGTGTGAGTTGTACTGCTTTGAAATGATTTGCTGATCCTGAAAGCCTTGAGCCAACCTGCTTGCACAATTCACGTAGGTTAGTATATGCAGTGCCGTTAGTCATTACCTCATTTACAATTTTTTCTACCATTACAGCATCTGTGCCTTGCGAAAAATTATTCAACGAGATTAAAACAAATAGCACAACAAATGCATTTTTTTTCATAAAGCAGTACTTACATTTTATTAAATTCTTATTTCACCTCCATTACCCTGTCAACAATGTATTTAGTATCGCCACGCCAGGGTAACGTTGCCATTTTTTCTTTATAATGAAGGCAGATATCCTTTCCTTCAAGTTTACTGAGGCTATCGGCAACTGCATAGTCAGCAACAGAAAATAGCCACATATTATTAACCAGCACGCCTCCGTTAACCGTATTAATGCCACCAAGGTTCAACTCTCCTTCATACGTTTTGAAAATGTAGCCTTTGTGAGAAAATTTTATAAGCCTGCCCGCCCGGTTTCCTTCACTATAAGTAAAAGTGACATTTATGAAGATGAAAATGATAAGAACCGCAATGATCATTCCTGCAAACCAAAATAAAATTCTTTTCATCAAAAATAATTTTCGCAAACATAAACAATCCATGTAAAAATTTCGTTTCTATGAATGGTACATTAGCCTGAAGAAAGAAATTGTAATTTGCGCAGAATTTCAAACTTACCTGTCTTTTTGCCGGGTAGAAAGTTTATCATTTGTTGCAAAAAACTATTACTATGAATATCGGAATTGTTTGTTACCCCACCTATGGCGGAAGCGGCGTGTTGGCAACGGAATTAGGTAAGGCACTGGCGGAAAAAGGACACAACATTCATTTTATTACTTACCAGCAGCCTGTTCGTTTAGGGGGATTCCATGCGAATATATTTTATCACGAAGTGAGGGTTCCTACATATCCGTTGTTTGATTATCCTCCTTACGAAACAGCTCTTGCCAGTACAATGGTTGACGTTATTATGAATAATAACGTTGAACTTTTACATGTTCACTATGCTATACCCCATGCGTCTGCTGCATTTATGGCACGCCAAATACTATTGAAAGAAGGTATCGATATCCCGGTAATTACTACACTTCATGGAACTGATATTACGCTGGTGGGGAGAGATAAAACATATTCGCCTGTGGTAACTTTTTCGATGAATGAAAGCAATGCAATTACTGCGGTTTCAAAAAACCTGAGGGATGAGACTTATAGAAATTTTAAGATAGAAAAAGAAATAGAGGTGATCTATAATTTTGTTGATGTTAATCGCTTTAGACGCAAGCCCGTCACAGCTTTTAAACAGATCATTGCTCCTGACAATGAAAAAATTATATTGCATGCTTCCAATTTTAGAAAAGTAAAAAGAGTGGGTGACGTAGTAAAGGTATTCGAGCAATTAAACAGTAAAATTCCTTCAAAATTATTATTTGTAGGAGATGGCCCTGAACGCTCTTATATAGAGAGATTGTGCCGTGAAAGTGATTCGCATGCAGATATAAGATTCCTCGGCAGACAGGAACAAATGGAAGATATCCTGGCAATTGCGGATCTTTTTATTTTGCCGAGTGAGTACGAAAGCTTTGGACTGGTAGCCCTCGAAGCTATGGCTGCTGCTGTTCCTGTTATTTCAAGCAATGCAGGCGGTCTGCCTGAAATTAATATTGATGGAGTAACCGGGTTTCTGAGTGATGTAGGTGACGTGGACGATATGAGTAAAAAAATCATTAAACTTTTTAGTGACGAGAAAGCACTGGCGGAGATGAAAAAGAACGCTTTTGAACAGGCTATGAAGTTTGATATAGATAAAATTGTGCCCGAGTATGAAAATCTTTATAAAAAGGTTTTGAAGCTAAACGCCAAAGCTTATGAAATCTGACTAAAAAATTAAGTTCTTATTTTCTTAACCACTGTTCGGGGTTTACATTGTCACTTTCTTTCATAAGGATAAAATCAACCTGTCCCTGGCCATCATCATTAGCTCCGGCTTTACCTATTACCTGTCCGGTTTTTACGTTATCCCCTCGTTGCACACTTGCCGACGCAAGGTTACTATATACCGTAAAATATTTTCCATGTTTCAGAAATATGGCCTGCTTATCTTCTATATAACTTACCAGTGTTACTTCCCCATCGAAAACTGCCTTTACCGCCTCACCAATCTTAGCTCCGATCGTTACACCGGGATTGTCATAATTAATACCACCCGGTAGTTTATTCGCGCCAAAATGAGCAATGATAAATCCTGCAGCCGGCCAGGGAAGGGACCCGCGATTTCGTTCAAAATTTGCATCAAGAGCTCTATCGGCTTCCGTAGACACTAAAACACTTCCCAAGGATTTTCTTTCAACTAGTGTACTTGCCTTTTTAGCAGAAGCTGTATTTGCTGCCGTATTATTAGTTTCAGGTGCATTTTTTTTCAATGCAGCCAATCTCACCTTCTCTTTTTTAGCGGCATCAGCGCGTGCTGTCTCAATTTCTCTTCTTATCATAGCAGAGATCATATTTCTTAATTTTGCATCCTGCTTTTTCTTTGCGTTTACCTGTGCCGTTAGTTCTTTTTGTTGTCCTTTTATTTTGTTAACGATTAGTTGTTTATCCTGCTGCTGCTTTTCAAGCGATGTAAGTTCTTTATCTCGTTCGTCAAGTACAATATTTTTCCTTTTTTTTGTCCCTGATAAAAACTGAATCCTTTCCTCAAGTATCTCCTGTGTACGAAGAATATTCTCGGCCTGCATTTCACGATAATTTCTGTATGATTTTAAATATGCGATCCGCTTTATAGCATCATTAAAGCTGGAAGCGGAGAAAATGAAATTAAGAAAATCATAATTGCTCCTGTTCATGTAAGCATATATCATACTCTTTGCATATTCCTGCTTAAGTGTGTCTAACACCTGCGACATTCTTGTAATTTCTTTTTGAGAGAGAAACATTTCGTTGTTAAGATTTCTTATTTCACCTGTAATATTATCTATAACGTTTCCCTGCAGGTTTATCTTTTTGTTGATAAGCGTCAAGCCACCTATGTTCACTTTGGCTGTTTTTCTTACTTCAGCTAATGCTCTTTCCGTTTCTGCAATTTCTTTTTTGAGGTCTTCCCTTTGTTTTTGAAGAGCATCTTTATCCCCAGGTTGCTGAGCCCGCGCACTCGCAGCGATTAAGAAAAAGGCTATTATGGTTATGAATTTCTTTTGCATGTAGCTGGCTTTTAACAGAAATAAAACGCATTCGCAATATGCAAATTGCAATGCTTTAAAGTAACAATTATTTTGTTTTATAATTTGGCGGAATTACGAAGCGGAACGATAATTCCTTGTTAAACTCATATTGTTTGTATGAAAGACTAATATCCACTTTAGTTTTTTCAGCAACGGTTATCTCGCGATCTGTTGCAAAATAAAGGTTACTATTTTTTTCATATTCACCGTAAGTTATGTCGGCTGTACGATTCTGGTTGACATCCAGATCATCAAGTTTGCTTCTCTGAATAAGCTTATTATCTGCCGAAACAGTAATAAGATTTTTAAAAAATTTGCCTATGGTGGCAATCAGGATATGATTTTCTGTCTTCCTGTAATTAACGATACTGTCGCCTACATAAATCGGATTTCCAATTAACAGGTCCTGCAGGGTCGAAAAGTTTAAAGGTATTTTTGTAATTTCTTCGATGTAACTAAACGGCCGATATTCCACCTGCTTATCGAGCTTGTTTACAATGATAATACTGTCTTTCGTAATAAGAATTTTGAATGCCTCAACACTTAAAAATGTTGCACTAATTGAAACCCAAAGAATGCTGTCCTTATATAATCTTATAAATGCATTAAAGTCTGGTTGCTTTCCCTTACTGTCTTCGTACTGCACTTTTATTTTTGCGGAGAAAGTGGTAAAATTTATCCTGTTTTTTGCAAGATCGCTTAATACAAGTTCAGCCCCTTTAACGGAATCGATATTGATCGTTGCGGGGTTAACTGTAATAAGAGTATCTTTTTTATTAACGGCGGTTTGCAATTTTTTTGTTGACCTGCATCCAACGACAGCATATACCAAGGAACACCCAATAATAAGAAGAAGAATAAATTGTTTGACCATTCATTTTTTTTAAAAATTATGATTTGCCTGTATGCCCAAATCCACCTTCACCCCTTATGGAAGACTGCAATTGTACTACTGGTCTTAAAAGTGCCTTTTCAACTTTAGAGATAACAATCTGGGCTATTCGTTCCCCATGATTTATGGTAAATTCCAGTTTGGATAAATTTATCAGGATAACCTTTAACTCCCCGCGGTAGTCACTATCAACAGTTCCGGGAGAATTTAAACAAGTGATTCCATGGTTTATAGCAAGACCGCTGCGGGGCCTGACCTGCGCCTCAAAGCCGGCAGGTATTTCGATAAAAATTCCGGTGGGAATTATAGCCCTTTCCAGCGGCTGCAATACAATAGGAGTTTCTAGATTTGCTTTCAAATCCAGTCCGGCAGAACCATCAGTAGCATACTCAGGTAAATTATTTTCTGAAGTATTGATGATCTTTATTTCCACTTCATGCATAGCGACAAAGATAAGAATGCAAATGAGGCTGTAAAAAATAACTTTCTATTTTAGAAGCTGTTTGAGTTAATTAATATTTTTACCAGTTGAACATTTTTCGAGGAGAAATTTCATGATAA
>JBKJRY010000163.1:0-16982 GCA_046593045.1 Chitinophagaceae bacterium
GCCCGACGTAAGAATAAAATGAATATGGACATTTCACAATGGAACAAAAGCAAAAATGGCCTCATGAAAATGGACACCACTTCATTCCTCTTTAATTCGGCCATTACAAATAGCCTAAGTAGATATTCCCCCCGCAACACCGGGGTCGCTAACCAATATAACCGTTTAGTGATGAATATACCCAGGCAGGAAGTTTTAAAAAATCCCTTGAAATATTCACTTTAGCGACAGGTTGAGATGAGGATCAGCAATATTTTAATCCCCATTGATTTTAATGCTAAAATTTTAAGATGATCAAAAACTTATTTGAAGAACAAAGAACCAGGACGAAAAGAGATTTTTCCATTAAAATTATTGCTACCATTTCTACGCTACGGGCATATTTGTTCATGATGATTTTTTGGAATCCCTCAATATATTAATGATGCAGTATTCAGTAAAGCCTCTTACCAAAAGAATGTTAGAACAGCTAAGAAGAGGCAGGGGAATGGAGGTTTCAGAAAATGACGCAATCCCTTTTCTTACCACGGACGATTTTAAAGGCTCGTTGGCAGGGCTCTATAGCCGCGGACTTTTAAATACTGAAATGACAAGACTGAATGGAAAGAGAATTATGAAGGTATACATCACAACAACAGGAATAAATTTTCTGGAGCGATATGAGAATGAGAAAGAAAAGGTGCAGGCTTAAATATATAGAACATATATGCCTGTTTAAAGATTGCATTAAGACATTGGGGAAAAAATAGCATAGGCAGGAACCAGACGACCATTTTATGAGTTTTTTTCTGAGTTTAGAGCTAATGTGTAGAATATTTTTAACTACCAAAACAAACCAGCGCGTATAGGTTGTCGTTATAAAAAAGTTTAAACATCTTAATCAAAAATCGATACTAAATGGAAGAGAAAAAAAAACATGTCCTGATAACCGGTGGAACAAGTGGCATTGGTTATGAACTCGCTAAACTCTTTGCAAAAGATAACTACAATATTATACTCGTTGCGAGAGATGAACAGGAATTGAAAAAAATCGAAAGAGAATTGCAGGACACTTATGACGTAAACGTATTATCAATTGCAACAGATCTGTTTGACCCCGAAAATGCGTTTGAAATATATGAAGAAGTGACATCCATGGGTATAACCCTCGATGTGCTGGTGAATAATGTAGGCCAGGGGCAATACGGAGAATTTGCGGACACTGATATCCGGCGGGAGTTGTCTATCATTCAGCTTAATATTTCAAGCCTTATAATTCTTACAAAATTGTTTCTGAACGATATGATAAAGAGGCGCGAAGGGAAAATTTTAAACCTGTGTTCGGAAGCCAGTAAAATAACCGGTCCTTATCAATCAGTTTATCAAGGCACCGAAGCCTTTGTTCAATCATTTACCGAGGCGATACGTAGTGAAGTGAAAGACGCCGGCGTTGTCATAACCTCTATTCTTCCTGGCCCAACGAGTACGGATTTTTCCAATAACGCTGAAATGCAGGAATTAAAAATTGTACAGGAAGCCAAGCTTGCAATTGCGGCAGCCGTTCCAAAAGATGGCTACGACGCATTGATGAATAACGGTGAAATTGTAATGCCTGGGTTTAACAATAAAGGGCAGGTTGCCGGGAGGAATATAATGCCTGGTAGAATGGTGGCAGATAATTTTAGGAAGTAACAACAGCATTTGGATAACAATAAAATAATTGAACAATAATATAGTTGATTTATAAAATCAGTATTGGAAATTATTGAAGAACAGGAATGGTTGGATAAAGCCGGTGAAGCCATCCAACCTGCGATCTTAAATGCTTTTGAGGCTGGGGGAAAGACGGGGAATGATGTCAAAAATTTTTTGCATGGTAAGTGGCTGGGGCACCCGCTTCACCCTATGGTGACCGATGTTCCACTGGGCGCATGGACTACCGCGGCGGTTTTGGACACTATGGAGCTTTGTGGTAAAAAACAATATAAGCCTGGGGCAGATGCTGCAGTTACGGTTGGACTTGCAGGTGCCGCTGGCGCTGCTATAACAGGTATCACTGACTGGACAGGCACTACAGCGATTGAACGAAAGACAGGCCTTGTACATGCTTTCCTTAACATAGGCGCCACCGCATTGTATCTCGCTTCGTTTTTTCTTCGCAAAAAAAATAAATCACGCAAGGCGGCCATCGCTTTATCAATGCTTGGCTACGTTATTACTACAGCGTCAGCCTATCTTGGAGGCACCCTGGTATATAACAAGCAGGTGGGTGTAAATCATACCGCCATTCCTGAGGGCTATCCACGGGATTTTGTAGCCGTTCTTCCGGTGAGTGAGCTAAAGGAAAACACAATGAAATGTGTTCGTGCGGAACAGGTAGATGTATTGCTTGCAAAAAAGAACAATACCATATTTGCCATCGCACATACCTGTTCTCACCTCGGCGGCCCTCTTTCAGAAGGTGACTTGCTGGACAATTGTAGTGTACGCTGCCCGTGGCATCAGTCCGTATTTTCTTTAGAAGATGGAAGTGTTATTGATGGGCCGGGCAAGCAACCCCAGCCAAAGTTTGATGTACGTGTGAAGGACGGGCAAATAGAAGTAAAACTGAAGCATGGCTGGGTATAAACTGCTGTGCTACAAGATGCCAAATTATTTTTTAGTCACTCACACACTTGTTTAGACATTTCTGGTGATGCCGATCTCTGGACGGAAAATCGTCTTCGCTTGACGGGAAATCGACCACACCTATGCAGATGAAGGCTTTCGTACGGTGGAAATTGACTCCTGCTATGCCTTTGGAGGTCTTATGACGAGTGTGGATTGTACTAACGACAATGCAAAATCTATAACTTAAAAGAGGCACGTTTCCCGCTTGTACCACTCCCGAAAGTTGGCTTGTTGTGTTTTAGCATATACTAAGAGTAGCGTTGGACCTGGCTAGGAAATAAAACCGCATTTATACCTAATTTAGCGAATGTCTTTATTTCAGCACTTTGTTCTCAAAAAGTACATTAACGACCTTGATAAATTACAACTGCAAACTGCATGGCAGTTATTCATCGCCCACTTTCTTGACCCGGTAAAGCAGGAAAATATCCGCAACCTAAAAGAAGAAGAATACCAGGAAGGCTTTGTTCGGGACCTGTTTGTAAGTGTATTGGGTTACACCTTAAACCCGCAGCCTGATTACAACTTTGTATTAGAAAAAAAGACCGTTACCGATGCTACTAAAAGCGATGGCGCAATATTGCACAATGGCGAAGTGGTTGCTGTGATAGAACTCAAAGATACCGGCACTCCTGATCTTGATAAAGTAAGCACGCAGGCATTTGGCTACAAGCATAAGCATAAGAACTGTATATACGTTATCACCAGCAACTTTGAGAAGCTGCGGTTTTATATAAATGATGCTACCGATTATGAAGAGTTCAATCTCTTTACCTTATCGCAGGAAAGATTTGCAGTATTATACTTATGCCTGCAGCAAAAAAAATTGCAGGATAAGGTTCCGCTGCAGTTAAAGCAAAATTCATTAACACAGGAAGAAAATGTAACAAAGCCATTATATGCAAACTATTCTTCTTTTAAGAGGAAACTCTTTCAAAATATTGCAGCACTGAATATACAATATGATAAACTGCTACTGTTTAAAAAAACACAAAAACTGCTGGACCGCTTCCTTTTTATATTTTTTGCAGAAGACAGGTTGATGCTGCCACCAAACTCCGTGAGGGAGATATTGAAACAATGGGAACAACTAAAGGAGCTGGACAATTATGTTCCTTTATACAGCAGGTTTAAAAAATATTTTGGTTACCTCAATCTTGGCCATGTGGGTAAGCAATATGAAATATTTGCCTACAATGGTGGTTTGTTCATGGCTGATGAAATTTTAGATAATATAATCGTTGATGATAGTACTTTGTACGAAGGAACTAAAACGCTCAGCAATTATGATTTTGATACCGATGTAGATGTGAATATTCTCGGGCACATATTTGAGCATAGCCTTACCGAAATAGAAGAACTGCAAGCAGAACTGGAAGGCAAGGCGATGGAAAAGAAGACCACCAAACGCAAGAAAGATGGTGTGTTCTATACGCCGCGGTACATTACCAAATACATTGTTGAAAATACAGTGGGCGTATTATGCATACGACAAAAAGAAGTCTTACAGATAAACGAAGAAACCTTTGCGCCTAAAAAAAGAAAAGACAGAAGAAAAGTATTACTCGATAAAATAGAAGCATACCGTAACTGGTTGTTGCAACTTACAATTTGCGACCCTGCCTGCGGAAGTGGTGCCTTTTTAAATGCAGCATTAGAATATTTGAAAGAAGAACACCGCACCATTGATGAATTAAAAGCCAGAATATTTGGCGATGCCATTGTGTACACCAATATAGACAACAGCATTTTAGAGAACAATTTATTTGGCGTTGATATAAATGAAGAAGCGATAGAAATTGCAAAGCTTAGCTTATGGCTGCATACAGCAAAGAAGGGTAGAAAGCTAAGTAACCTGAGCAACAATATAAAATGTGGTAACAGTTTAATTGATGATAAAACTGTGGCCGGTGATAAAGCATTTGCCTGGAAAGATGAATTTAAAACCGTATTTAAAGAAAAAGATAAAAAAGCATTTCATATTACCACAGCTACGCATGATAGTCGTACATCTGAAAGAATGATAAAATATAAAGTGCGTGAAAAGAGGGATAACGGAACAAAGCCCCATGCCGATCCTGAATGGTTAAGCATGGATGAGGAATTATTAATAACAAAAATTGTATCGGAGATAGTTATAGAAGACCAGTTGAATGTATTGGCCTATAATATTTGCGGAGACCACATGCACTTACTGTTGGTATGCGAAGAGGGGGAAGTGCCGCGGGTAATGCAGAAGATAAAATCCAAAACTGCAAGAGCGGTAAATATACACCGGGGCATAACAAGGGAGCATGCTCCCTTGTCCAATGCAGAAAGAGGCGTTACCCAACATAGCTTGTGGACCCAAAAGTTTGGGTGCAAATAAATTATGGATGAAGCACAGTTATGGAATACTATTGAATATATAAAGACCAACAGGGAAAAACATGGACTGCCGCCATTAGTGCAGGAAAATACTTCTGCTGTTAAACAAGAGGACGCTTCTGCTATTGAAAACCGGCGTGGGCAGCCACTTTCGTACCACCACCAACAAGGGAGGATGCTCCCTTGTCTATACCAGGACTACGAACACGCCTTCCGAAAGGAATATAAGGGCGGCTTTGATGTGGTGATTGGAAATCCGCCGTATGTGAAAGTTCAAAATCTAACTCACAATCAAATTGATTGGTTTAAAAAAAATAAACAAGTTGCTTATAAAAGGATTGATATTTCAATAATGTTCTTTGAATTAGCAAAGAATTTATTGAAAAAGAATGGACTTCTTTCATTTATAACTTCAAATCAATTTTTAGTTACTGAATACGGAAGAAAAGCGAGAGTATTTATTTTGAATAATTTTAAAATCAATAAAATATTGGATTTTGGTGATCTACCCGTTTTCGATGATGCCTTAACTTATGTAAGTATTTTCACTTTTGAGAATAACTTGAAAGGAGATTTTCTTTATAAAAAGATAATTTCAATAGATGAAGCAAAACAAAATAATTTTTCAAAATTTATTTCTATAGATGTTAAAAAACTTAATGACAAAAATTGGATCCTTACAGATGATAAAAATATTTCTTTATTAAATAAACTTGAAAGGAATCCAAAACTTGAGGCTTATGCTAAAAGTTCTTATGGTATTGTAAGTGGAAACGATGGCGTATTCATAATCACAGAGCAAGAAGTAAAAGATTCATTTATAGAAAGAGAGTGTTTATTGCCATTGATAAGATCTAATAATTGTTACCGATATGATTTTTCGGATTTTAACTACTATATAATTTATCCATATTATTATCAGAATGGAAATACTGTTTTAATCCCTATCGATGAAGTACAGAACAATTATCCTAATACTTATAAATATCTTTTAGAAAGAAAAATTATATTAGAAAAAAGGAAAGATTCAAGAACTACTTTTGAAAATACTCCAAACTGGTATTCTCTTACAAGGTTCGGGCAGTTAGAGAATTTCAAAAAAGAAAAAATTGTATGTCCTGGTGAACAAAATCATACAAAGTTTGGATTAGATATAAACAATGCTGGATATAGCGGAGCAAGAGTTTTTGGAATTACCATTGAAGATTCTACGATATCACTTAAATTTTTACTAACGTTATTAAATTCGAAGTTGATTGAATTCTATTTCCATTCTACTTTCCCTTTAAAGCAAGGAGGCTATTATTCATTTTCTTCGACATTTCTTAATAAAACACCTATTAAAAGTTTATCAATTTCAAGCCAACAACCCTTCATCGCCAAAGCAGACATCATGCTTTCAAAAAACAAAGAACTAAATAAAATATCACAGGAATTTATTCACTTGCTGGAAGCAAAATTTTCAACCATCAACATCAATAAAAAATTACAAAGCTGGTATTCCTTAACCGGAAATGAATTTTTAAAAGAGCTATCCAAACAAAAAATAAAACTGCCCTTATCAGAGCAGCAGGAATGGCTGCAATATTTTGAGGAGCAAAAAACAAAAGCAAATAATATTCAGCAAACCATTGAGCAAACAGATAAGGAAATTGATGCAATGGTGTATGCATTGTATGGCTTAACGGAAGAAGAAATAGAAATTGTGGAAACTTCATAATCGATATAATTATTTAGTCAACTAATTACTGCACCAAGCCGATATGAAGACTCTATTTTAAAAAAAATATCTTCACCGTTTTCACCCCGGGCTTTAATATTCAGAAGTTCGTCAATCTGCTTCAGTTCGATATGAACCACTATCCGCGGCGTTTCCACGGGGTTCAATATTTTAAGAAATTTACACTGCGTCATTGTCGCTAATTGTAACCTTCGGCCAAAATGTTTTTCTAATAGTTCATGAACTATTTGCATCTGGATAACGCCCGGCGTTACAGGGTGCCCAGGGAAGTGGCCTGAGTAAACGATATGCCCGGCATTTAGTTCAATAGTTGTATTAATACCGATTTCGTTATCCTGGTTTTCAAGCACTACAAACAAATCATTTATAAGTATCAACTTAATCGCTTTTATTATCAAGTAATATAAGTCCCAGATTTTCCGGAATTAAATTATTACACACCAAGACTTTTGTTATTGCTTCGCCAAACACGGGATGTTTTTTAAGTGACAATACATCAATTCCATGATTCATGGCAAAGGCCGAGTTTGTAAAATACGTGCCCGTTATTTTTTGATAATCTAATATTTTACCAGGCCCAAATATTAATTTCAATTCTCCGGTTTTCTTTTGATCGTTATTGCAATACAAGACGAGGTCAATTTCTTTAGCTGATAATTTATTTGAAGCCAGGAACTCCGTGATGATTGACGACGCATTATTAATCAACCCAAAGCTTCCCACGTCAGCAAGTTTTACAGATTCAGGATTGCTCTTTTCTTTTGATAATATAAAGAAAGAAGCCCCGCTTGTAAGATGAATGTTTTCATCTTTTAATCTTTCTCTCATATTATATATCGTATCTTCTTCTTCATCGGCGGCTCCCACAAGGATATGCCGGGAACCGCTTTCAATACATAGCATGGCATCGATCAATGCCTGCTCAAATGATAAACTATTTTGAGTATGCGTAATATTATACCCGTTATTTTTTAATAGGAGGGATATTTGCCCGGCTATTGTATTGTGGGTGGAAACGATAAATGACGTTGGAGCTAAAGGGCCTTCATTTGCAGAAATTATTTTGTCTAAGAAATTCTTAGTATGCACGGCACAGCCCATGCTGGTACCTACAATAATCCCATCGGGCTCACTTATTCCTGACTGCTGCAGGCAATCCATTGAACAGGCAATTGCCATCTTCAAAACCTGGCTCATCCTTCTCCTGTCCATAGCAGGAATAAATGCGCTGTAGTCGGGCGCTATAAGTTCAGACGCCTGACTTAATTCTGAAAGCTCCAGTGAAAATCCTTTGTTCCGGAATGTCGGCTGGTGCGATATTGTAGATGAAGCTGAGATGTACATTTAGTGAACTTTACCGAAGATTAAGCAGGTGCAGTTTCCTCCGAAACCAAATGAATTTGAAAGTACGTATTCAACCTGCACATCCGGCCGAAAAGTTGTTTCGGGTATCATTCCTGTTTCTGTCATTGGAGTTGAATAATTCAAATTCGGAAATATTGCCTGCTCCCGGATTGACTGTACACAATACACTGCTTCAACGGCACCCGCTGCGGCCAATGTGTGCCCGGTAAATCCTTTGGTGGAACTGAAAGGTGGTACAATATCATTGAATACATTTTTTATGGCTATTGATTCTGACAGATCATTATTTCCGGTGCCGGTACCGTGAGCATTGATATAGCTTATTTTTTCCCGATTTATATTTGCTTTGTCCAAAGCATTTATCATTGCCAGATATGCTCCTTTGCCATCGGGCGAGCTTGCTGTCTGATGAAAAGCATCTGTTGCATTGTTCCATCCACACAATATGCAAAGTGGGGTGTTCCCTGTCATAGCAATACTTTCTTCACTTTCAAGAGTAAGGAACCCGGCACCTTCACCCAGGTTCAATCCTTTTCTTGATTCATCGAATGGCTTACACATATCGGCGTCATAAATATTCAGGGAGCTAAAGCCTTTTATATCGTAAAGCGCAAGCGGGTCTGAGCCGCCAACAATTACCCTGTCGAGCTTATTTCCTTCAATGAGGCGGGCACCCTGCATAATCGCATTGGCACCCGATGAGCACGCGGTTGAGATAGTGCCAATGTATCCTGATATTCCTAATTCAGCAGCTACTCTTTCGGAAATGCGGCCGTTATCATGAGTCATCAGTTTATATAAGCCGGGTGAATTTTCCTTTTGAGATTCGAAATAGTATTTCTCTGTCCGGTCTAGTCCGCCTACAGAGGTTGATGATATTAGCCCTGTGCGAATATCGCACCGGATCTTGTTGTTACCCCAGGCCTCTTTTGCCGCAAGGAGAGCGAGCAATGTTGTGCGTGAAAAATCTTCAGCCGGCAGGCCAAGCATTTGAATAATTTCCGCATTGGTTAGTTTCACCTCACCAAGCATAAGGTTATAAAAAGGTGACCTGGCAATACCGGTAATCCCAGAACTTAAAGAACTAAGATTTTCTTCTGCATTTAAGCCAATGGCACTTATAACACCAATACCTGTTACAAATATTTTCACGGGTTTTTAGAGTTTTCTTCCTGTATATATTCAGCCATTGAATTAATAGAAGCAAGCACTTTTCTGCCCACCGTTTCATCAAGGATTTTTATACCGTGATATTTTTCCATGAGCACAACCAGCTCCAATGCATCAATGGAGTCCAGCCCCAAACCATCTCCAAACAAAGGGGCATTATCATCAATGTCTTCCGGCTTAATTTCCTGGAGATTTAATTCTTCAATAATTTGTTTTTTGAGCGTAGTCTTCAGGTCCTGAATATTCAACATATGGTTTGTTTAAAAACAATAATAATTTCTGGCTCACCCCAATCTCCTCCACGATGGAAAAGGACCATGAAACTTAATAACGGCAAGTGTTTCATCAATGGATAATTTTAGGTGAGCAATAATAAAAATCAATAATTTACTTTTTTAGCATGAAACTCCCACCAGTTTTATTTCGCATTCGAGAAGCTTCTTTTCGTTTGTGTAGTTTTCACCCTTCAATAAAAACATATTTTCAAGCTGAACGATTAGGGTAACAAATGTGTGTATGGTATCATTGACCTTTGGTAAATCATACAGTTTTAGCTTTGAAATACCACCGATGAACCCATCAATATTTTTTTTTCCGGCATACATTCTTGTTACTGCCAAACCCGCCGAGCTGCTTTGTGCAATATTTTCAATAAGTGCAAATTCTCTCAGGACTCCTCCTTCAACAAAGATATTATCCGGTAACACAAGAAAGTCCGTTTTAAACATTTTCGCATTGGCCTCAACCAGGTTGTCAATCATAACAAATGGCGCCCGCTGGGGAATATAGGATTCTATTTTTTCTTTGCTGATCATCATTACGAATAAAGCCCACCGTTTACATTAATAACTTCTCCTGTAATGTATGCTGATTTTTCTGAGGCGAGGAAACTTACCAGGTGAGCAACTTCTTCCGGCTCCCCAATTCTGCCGGCGGGAATCAGTTTGAAATATTTTTCCATGTCAATATTTTCAATCATTGATGTATTAATGAAGCCCGGCGCTACTGCGTTTACGGTGATATTCATTTTGGCAACTTCCTGGGCCAATGCTTTGGTTGCCCCTATAAGACCTGCTTTGGCGGTTGAATAATTGGTTTGACCCGGCACACCTCTCATCCCGGAGATGGACGATATATTTATAATCCTGCCCGTCTTGTTCTTCATCATCTGCCGGATAATATTTTGCGTAACGTTGAACATCCCTTTTAAGGAAACGGCGATAACATCATCCCAATTATTTTCGGGCATCCACATAAACAAACCGTCTTTTGTGATACCTGCATTATTAACGAGTACATTAATGAATTTTCCAGGATTGCCTTTCTGCCAGGTGGCAATTGCCGCATCAACGGCTGGTTTATCCTCGACCTTAAATTTCAAAAGCTCCCCGCTTCCACCTTTATTACAAATTTCATCCAGCGTTTCCTTTGCCGCATTTGTATCCGAGGAATAATTTATTAAGATGTGCAGATGGTGATCTTTGGAAAGTTGCAAGGCAATTGCTCTTCCTATACCCTTTGAAGCGCCTGTAATCAATGCACAATTCACGGTTTTGTTTTGGGTTTCCTTTTAAACATTCTGCCCGTTGCGATTATTCCCCAGACAGATCCTGCGGTAATAACAGCCCCTAAAAGAACAGAGCCCACTCCGGCGTCGCCAAATGCACCTATCATAAGACAAATCCCGGCACATGTAGTACCAATCAGAAGTATAATTAGTAATACTGCCAGAATGGTTGTTCCAGCCCCTAAAGCCAACCTGTATTTTATGAGGAGATTCATCATTCTCGTTTTTCTCTTCTCCAATTTATATGCCTTCTTTTCCGTCTTTAGTTTTTTCCTTGCTTCTTTTTTAGAGAGAGTGGACGATGTAATCGTTTCCTTATCGGGGATTGTAAAGACTGCAAAAACTGCCAAATTATTAGATGATCCATCAGCCAAAGCCTGCCGATCATCCCTGTGATAGGCTGGCTCAGAAACTTCATCATAAGGACTTGCCGTTGTGCTATTATTCTCAAAAATGGCATTATCAATTGCACTAACGGCATGGGTTAGGGGAGAATCTGGATAACTGCTTTTCATTCTATTTCCAAACACAGCCATTAGTACAAATGATGAAAGTGTGATACTAATGTAAATTAACCGGTGCCTGTTTACCACCGCGGGTATGGCTATAGCATTCCGCTTGGGAAGAAAGGGAACTGATAAAAAGCCAATGGCTGTAATGGTGCCAAACATATAAGGTGTTGCTTCAGAAAATTCGTAGCCCAACTCCTTAGAATTATAACCTGCAAAAATTCCTAATGCCATTAAGGCTATTTGCAATATAGTAATAAACACCTGCGCCCTTCGGGGATTGGCTTTTGCCCATCTTGTCAATTTTATGAACCTTTGCCTGTTAAGATTGATAATAACTAAGATGGTAAGTGCCATCAATGACGTTATCAAATAAGTAAGGCCGTCACTTATAAAAATTGTACAGGCAATAATTGCCAGGACGAACAAAACAGATGGTATTGTTGTCTTTTTCATGATAGAAAAATTGTTTTAGCACTTCTAATGGATAGGTTTGATCGGTAGGCTTTATTCCGTGGTTTTATTCCTTCAAATTCTTCTGATAGTTAAATTATTCATTTTAAATGAGAATTTCCAATTCCGAATCAAATTGTTTTTTAAATTCTGCATTACATAAAACATCTTCCAAAGATTTCCCGCAAATAATATTACATGCTAAATTAATATCGGCTGAAACACTATTTGAAGCTTTGCGACTTATCGCAGCCAATGTAACACCGGTGCAAAGTTGTTTATTAAATTCGTTTGAGAATCTAAGAAGTTGTTCAAGATGTTCCTTCCCGCAACCTCCTACATAACCACATGCTATTCCCAGTCCGCGCCACAGATCGGCATGTCTTGATGAATGGAAAGATTGTATCAGCGAAACAAGTTCATTCACCTCACCTTTGCTTAAATACCATAAACGCCTGCCAAGCCCCTGGTCAAAGCCATGTAATTCGGGTCCTTTTATTTCACCCGGTATCAACTGGCTTTTTACAGTTTTTCGTCCTTTGAAGAGTGCGTAGTAATAACCCATTCCATCGTACACCATGAGGCTCATAAATGGTTGAAGGGATCGAAGGTAAGGCCCCGGATTGATACCGGTTTTTGCAAATGCCCAGCCAAGGCCGATGTCCATGTGAAATGTATGCGCCTTTGCGGAATGGCGATAAAACTCTTTCCAGTTATCCAATACTTTGCCGCTTTGTAATTCCGGGAGCGCCATTTCCATGGAAGCAGCTTCATAAGCAACAGAACGAAATACGGGAGGCTCAGCGTCAAGAAAGGCAATTAGTTCTTCCACGTCATGATCTTGCTGCATATAAACCTGTACGCCCAGGAATACTTTTTGAATATATTCCATATTGCCGGCAACACTATGATGCAAATTCATTTTCGGGAGTTTTTATATTTTGCAACCACATCTTCGCAATATCAATCCTTATGGATTCAACAACACTTAAAGCACCCTGACTCTTTGATTTTTTGAGAAGATCATCTTTTCCATCATTAATTTTCATATCGTATGGATTTACTTTCATGTCGGCTGGTGTATCAAGTACGCGGGCACTTACCAGCCGGAATATCTCTGCCGCAATTTGTTCCAATATTTTTAAATTAGCTTCAATCTTAGGAATCAATTCACCCCGCTCGTATCGTACGCCAAGCTCTGTATGAAATTTATGAAGACAAGCCAGATCAAATATATTCTGTTGATGGTCGGCGCACGGCCGGATATCGTATTGACTCCATACGCGGAACAGTTCCTGCATCCGTTCGTTTAGTTTTGAAAACCTCCGGCCAATACCTGTATCTGAAGATGAATACTGTTTTAAAATATCGATATTAGTATAACCATTATTTATAAACAGCACGTTGGGTATCGACCAGTAAGATGCCCAATCCCAAACTATTTTCATCAACATAATTTGGGTTTTACTGAAGACACCATACATATTCTTATAGAGGTTAATCCATCCATGAAGCAGTTCCTTATGGGCCAGGTCATAAATCATAGCACGCAGGGTTATATTTTCCTGGCTCACATCCCGTACAATTAAATCGGTGATCCAGCTATTGCCCAGCGCAATAAAATCTATACCCGGAGAATAAAACGGGTCCATAAAAGCCCCTGCTTCTCCCGTCAATGCCCACCTGTCCGTAGAGTAAAACTGTTTGGTGTCATAGGCAAAGTGTTTCATCACTTTAAAATCCATGAGTTTTTCTTTATGCTCACCAAGTACTTTTGCCGCATGTGGCTCATGCTGCTCCAGCCACTTCATCGCTTTCTCAAAAGTATTGTACCCATCAAACAGATGATACTTCGGATCGGCAACGATTCCTATACTTGTCTTTCCCGAAATCAATGGAATGATCCATATCCAATAGCCTTCACCCATAAGGTGATTAGTAGCCAAACGCCTGCGCCCCGGATCAACGAAGTTGCGCCACGTTAGGTTATCCGACCAGTTATCAATATCTATTACAGCGTTTAACCTGAACCATGCTGCATTAATATCATGGTCCATTTCTTTTTCAAGACTTAATTTTCTTTTCAGGAAATTGTTTCTTCCTGTTGCATCCACTATCCATCTTCCTTCGGTATTGTATTGCGTATGCTCACTTTCAAAACGAAGCTTATTGCCTGCCTGTGATAATTCCACATCTGTTACTCTAGCCCCCAACATAATATCAACTCCGCAATCCTTTAACCTGGACACAAGTTCGTTCTCCAACAAGCCCCTGTCAACCTGGTGAGAGGGATATGGGTTAGAAATTTTTGACCCTACTTCTACACGCCGTGTTATATCTTCTGAATGCTCAGGACTAAAGAAAAAGCGAAACCCGAATTTCGGCAACTGGTGTTCATTTAAATATTCTTTGAGGTTGAGTA
Organism: Chitinophagaceae bacterium; assembly: GCA_046593045.1. Classification (GTDB taxonomy): domain Bacteria; phylum Bacteroidota; class Bacteroidia; order Chitinophagales; family Chitinophagaceae; genus Ginsengibacter. Next base: position 14,244 of record JBKJRY010000163.1, read on the forward strand.
TTTCGCGCATGTAAGAAGCAGCCAGTTCACTGAGGGATTCCCCCACTTTGTGCGTACCGGCCGGGGCGTTTGCTGTTCGCTTTTCCAATACTAAAATTGACATGCCTGGTTTCCTTTGCACCAGTTGTAAAGCAAGTGTCAACCCTGCGAGGCCACCTCCTGCAATTAATACATCATATTTTTTACGAACTTCCATTAGCCATAAAATCTATTTCTGAATTTACGGTGATTATTTTGATGTTAAAACAAAATTTAAAAGTCAGGCTTTCACCACTGAGAACGTAAGAAGCAGATTTAACGCGGAGAAGAAAACTCTGGGAAGTCTCTATTTACTCCTTGTGCCAAGATGGGCATATCTGCAGCAACATAGAATAAAGTATTTGTATTGAAAACGTACATAAGCTATATCAATAAAGAACAACATAAAAATTGCTGCACTCTCAGTATGTTGATTATCCTGACCGGAAAGAGGTGGCATACTTTTGACTATTAAAGGCAGACATCTTTTAAATTAAAAAATCATGAAATACTAATAATAGCATTTCAAAAAATAATAACATCAGCAGACCATTTATTTTAGAACCTCTTTTATTTTGGTTGCGTCTGTATCAATGCACTGCAAACCCGAGAAAAATGTCCTTCAAAAACGTTGTAAATGATCAATCCTTTAATGTTGATTCGATTAACAAGAACATAAATTTGGGAAAATTCCTTTTATTCGCACCAGCCGCACCTGCAAAATGCTAAAAAAATAATTTAATATGACTGAAATGAAATGGCCTCTCGTTGTTTTTGCTTTTATTTTTTTGACAGTAGTCCCTGGTGCTTCCAATGCTCAAAGTGATGCTGAGGTTTATCGCTTTATTGGAGTTAGTCCTGCCAACAATTCTTATTTTACTTTTTCAGACGGACAAACCTACATACCCATTGGGATCAACATGATTAACCCGAGTGGACGATATAGCGCTAATCCCGATTCAGCGTTTTACGAGATCGACCAGTGGATGAAAAATCTTTCAGAGAATGGGGGTAATTATGTCAGGGTGTGGCTCAGTAATTCTTTTTGGGATATGGAAGCTGAAGCCGGAAAATACGAAGAAGAAAAGATCCGGAGAATCGATCGCTTTATCGCAATGGCCCGGAAATATCATTTGAGAATTAAATTAACCCTTGAACATTTTAGAAGTATTACCCTGGAAGAAAATCCCCAGCAATGGGCCACAAAGTTTGCTTATCATACATCCCACGGAGGGCCGCTGGATAGCGTAAGGCAGTACCTTACATCAGCGGAAGGCCAGCAGCTGTTCTTAAATAAATTAGACTTCTATCGCAAGCATTACGGAAGTGATACGCTGTTTTTCGGATGGGAGCTATGGAATGAAATGAATGCAATGAGTGTTCCGAAAGACAGCCTATTTATTTCCTGGAACAAGAGGATGCTTGCCGAAGTAAAGAAGCGTTTTCCCGAAAACCTTGTGATGCAGAGCCTGGGAAGTTTTGACGGCGATTATGTAAGGCCGTTATATAAACAAATGATGTCGATGCCGGGCAATGAAGTTGCCCAGGTCCATCGCTACCTCGACCTGGGTGCCCACCTAGAAGTATGCCATGCGCCGATGGACATTATATGCGCTTCTGCAGTAAACGAATTGCGTTCGTACCATTTGGAAAAGCCGGTACTTCTGGCTGAAACCGGCGCCGTAGAGCCGCACCATGCAGGGCCAAGTAAATATTATCCGAAGGATACCGCGGGCATCCTGCTACACGATATTCTTTTTGCTCCATTTTTTTCAGGCGCTGCAGGCACCGGGATCAGCTGGCACTGGGAATCATACGTTGCTAAAAATAATCTCTGGTATCACTTTGGCCGGTTCGCCAGGGCCATAAAGGATATTGACCCGATACAGGAATCATTTAAGCCATCTTTTAAAGAAACCGACTCTCTGCGTATATACATATTAAAGGGTAAAAAAACGACACTGCTTTGGCTTCGTGATAAGAGGAATAACTGGGAATCAGAACTTGAAAAAGGTATCGCCCCGCAATTATTACACGCAATCAATATTAACCTGGCCGAACTGGGAATTGATTCACCTTTGGGAAAAATTGATGTATATGATCCCTGGCAAGATGCGTGGACTAATACCAGGACAGCCAACCCCGTTTTTATTCTTCCTGATTTTAAGAGGTCTCTTGTTGTAAGGCTGACTTTAAAATAAGAGCAGACTCACTGATACCAAAAAAACTTTCGTAGTCAAATAACTACGCATATATTTGTAGTCAAATAGCTACACAATGAATATAAGACGAGACGTATTTCAAGCCATAGCAGACCCGACAAGAAGGGCCATACTCCTATTGGTTGCTTCACAATCCTTAACAGCGGGTGCAATAGCTGCAAACTTCGATACTGCAAGACCGACAGTTTCAAAACATCTGCAAATACTCACCGAGTGTGAATTGCTTGAACAAGAGCAAAACGGCAGGGAGATTTCCTATCACATCAATGCAAAAAAAATGAAAGAAGTAGCCGATTTTATTGAACCATTCCGCAACATGTGGGACGAGAGGTTTAATAAATTAGAGACTGTCATGAAAAAATACAAATCAAAAAAATAACATCATATGGAACAAAAAGCAAAAATAATTGCCGGAGATGGTGAACAGGATTTAGTAATAACGAGGGAATTTGATTTACCATTAGAATTACTTTTCCAGGCATACGTGGAGGCCGGCATT
>JBKJRY010000212.1:0-8190 GCA_046593045.1 Chitinophagaceae bacterium
GGCCTTTTAAAGGTCTTAGTGAGAGCAACTATTTTATAACAATTTACAAAACCGAAGTTATGAATTACACAGAATTTGTCGGCATTGATGTTTCTAAACTTACTATCGATGTCTGGCTGTATCATGCCAAAAAGCACATGGAATTTGCGAACACCCAAAACGGATTTAAAGCAATGATTTCATGGATAAAAAAAACAACTGAGAATACAGAAGCAAAGTGCTTCCTTTTTTGTTTAGAAAACACCGGGCTGTACAATCTCCCTTTTTGTTGTTTTGCCGATGATCTTCAATTGAATTATTGTCAGGAATCTGCATTACGAATCAAACTATCCTTTGGGTTAACCAGGGGCAAAAATGATAAAGTAGATGCCGGGCGTATAGCTCGTTATTGTTACCTGCATCGTGAAGAGCTAATACTAAGCAGTTTGCCGGCTAAAGTTATTCAAAGATTGAAAAAACTTTTATCTCTCCGGGATCAGTTGGTTATTCATAATGCGGGTTATAAAGCTTGCGTAAAAGAAGCGTCCGCTTTTTTGGAGGCCAAAGAAATGAAAGAATATTTTTCAGTTCAAAAATCACTGATTAATATTTATGAAAAAAAGATTAAGATACTTGATAAAGCGATCAGCAACACAATTGAAAGTGACGAAAAATTAAAACAAATTAATGAATGCGTACAGTCAGTTCCGGGCATAGGCCCGGTGATCACAGCTTACATGCTGGCCTATACTAATGGATTTATGGCTTTTGATAATTGGCGGCAATTTGCCTGTTATATTGGTATAGCTCCTTTTGACAACAGATCAGGAACTTCATTAAAAGGAAAAACAAGAATAAGTAACCTTGCAAACAAAAAAATAAAAGCAATTGTAAACAGTGGAGCCAGATCAGCAATGCAATCTTGTAAAGAATATCAGCAGTATTATGATAGAAGAATACAAGAAGGAAAAAATGAACACAGCACAATAAACATAATCAGAAACAAACTGATTGCAAGAGCATTTGCTTGTGCAAAAAGAAAAACCCCATATGTGAATGTGATAAAATATGCAGCTTAAAATGGGGATAAGTAAATTTTGAAAGCCTTAGAAATACAGGCAGAAGCTTTTATTATGAATGATGAATTATATTATTACTTACATTCACGAGGATTTCTCCACTAGTCATACATCAAATATTGATCAATACAATTGAGTAGGAAATTAACAGTAGGTTTACCAAACAAAATGTACTTCCCCCAATTGGATTCTATAAGGGGATTATCTTTCCTGGCTATTTTTTTATTTCATGCAATTCATATCTCCAATGATGATTTTTTATTAGGGGGGTTCATTCCATACCTGCATAAAAACTTACCACTTGGACTGGAAGTATTTTTCATTTTATCCGCATTCTTATTGACTTATCTTGGTTTGAATGAATACAAAAATCGACATAATTTTTCTTTCAAAAATTATTTTACCAGGCGCATTTTAAGAATTTGGCCTCTCTATTTTTTTATCCTCGCCCTCGCATTTTTAGTTTTCCCTCAAATTGCCCGGCTGTTCGGAATGTCTCTTACTTTGCCCAATTCTTTATACTACCTATTTTTTATCGCGAACTTTTATACGATCGACCATGTATTCTTCCTGAGGTTTTTATGGACTATTTCAGTTGAAGAACAATTTTATCTTTTCTGGGGACTCTCTTTAAGATTTCTTCATAAGAAATTAAAGATTGTAATTGTCATTCTTTTTTTATTTAGTGTCTCTTCATCAGTATTCGCAGTTATAACAAATAGCGGCAGCTATTATCATACGATAACTTATTTGTTTGATTTTGCATGTGGTGCCAGTGCAGCTATCCTGATTTTTTCAGGCAACCGGTTAATTAACCGTGTAAAAAACTTTTCACACACGGAAACATACTTATTTTATAGCTACTTAATTTTCCACTTCATTATTTTTTATTTTTTAGACAGCTACACCACAGGCGCAACAAATGCTTTCGCGGCGTTGTTAAACCGATATTTATTTATTTGTTACATCTCTTTTTTTCTTATTGAGCAAATGACTAACGATGTCCGTACAAAAATGTTTGCCCAAAGCAAGTTCCTGATTGCAACTGGAAAACTCTCCTACGGCTTATATTGTTTTCATGGCATTACGATCACTTTTATAAACCTATTATTAGCGCATTTTAAAATAAATGTTATAAGCTGGCTGCTGGTAATTATTTATTTCGTGATAAATTATGTAATTGCAGCCATGAGCTATAGGTTTTTAGAACTTCCTTTTCTTAAATTAAAAAACAGGTGGAGGAGGATATAATCATAAAGGGAAATTTGAGAAACATTCTCTGTTCTGATCTTATGCTTTTTAAATTATGAGTTATTACCAGTGAAGATTTATATAATAACTTCGCTCCCTATATGAATGAATATGATGTAATTATAATTGGTGGGGGCCCGATTGGCCTGGCCTGTGGAATTGAAGCAAAAAATGCAGGACTCAGTCACCTCATAATTGAAAAAGGCCCCCTGGTAAATTCTTTATATAACTACCCGGTCAATATGACTTTCTTCAGCACAAGTGAAAGGCTTGAAATAGGAGGAGTTCCGTTTGTTAGTAATAATGCTAAGCCTACCCGCAATGAATCTTTAGAATATTACAGGAGAGTAGCTTCATCTTTTAAGCTCAATATTCATTTATTCGAAGAAGTAAAGGAGGTTACACATGTAGATAAGGAATTCAATATTATAACCACGAAGGATGAATACAACGCAGCTAATATAATTATAGCAACAGGTTTTTATGACATACCTTATCCATTAAATATAAAGGGAGAAGAATTACCAAAAGTTAAACACTATTACGATGACCCTCATTATTACGCGTTTCAAAAAGTGTTGGTAGTAGGTGCCGCTAACTCTGCTATAGATGCTGCACTGGAAACATGGCGAAAAGGTGCAGAAGTCACTATGGTGATAAGAGGAGATAAAATAAGTGACCGTGTAAAATATTGGGTGAAGCCTGACATTGAAAACCGTATTGCAGAGAATTCCATCAAAGCCTATTTCAATTCCACGCTTTTTGAAATAAGGGAACATGAAGTCGATATAAAAACTCCGGATGGAATTGTTACTGTTGAAAATGATTGGGTATTAGCAATGACCGGTTACCAGCCAAACCTGGTATTCTTAAAAGAACTCGGCATTCAGCTTTCAGCAGATGAAGTATGCAAGCCGGAATATAACGAAGAAAATTATGAAAGTAACATAAAAGGAATTTATCTCGCCGGAGTTATCTGCGGAGGCATGAATACGCACCGGCTCTTCATTGAAAATTCGAGAGAACATGCCGAGAGAATTATAAAAGATATTAGGAATAAAAGAGAATAGGAAGGAATTTACTATTCACAAAGTCCATATAGTTTAAGACTTACTTCCCCTTTCCTTTTCCCCTTCCATTATTTTTTTATACCGTTTTTCACTTAATGAATAAGTAAAATGCGTCGCAAGGAAACCTATAACCACGGATAAAATAATAATCACATAGATTAAACCTTCGCCGCCGGTTTCCCATAATTCCGTAAAAAGTTTTGTGAGAAAAAAAATTACAAGAAATGAAATAACTGTCCAGGCGATGGTAAACTGAAGGTAATATTTCCAACGTGGCCCACTCTTTTGCTCCAGCCAATGATTTATAAAATGCTTCTCTTTATTTGTAATCATATTTTTCAGGGATTTCAATTTCTCCTTTCATGTAATAAACACATTGACCCGCCATTATAACCCTGTCGCCATTTTGTTCACAATAAATGTCTCCCCCGCGTTTTGAAAGTTGTTTCGCATCCATTTTTGCTTTATTGAGCTTTTTGCTCCAGAAAGGGATCAATTGAGAATGCGCTGAACCGGTTACCGGATCCTCATCGATTCCAGCGGTAGGTGCAAAAAACCGTGATACAAAATCAACTTCATTTCCCTGTGCGGTGATAATAATTTTAAAACCTGTTTTTTGTATCAAAGCAAAGTCGGGGTTGCAGTTTTTTACAGTTTCTTCATCCGGTAAAACAACTAAAAGATCCCTGTTTAGGTAAAGGCCGGTGATATCCACACCTCCTAGTGCGTCTTTAAGATTTACTGGCGGATCATTAAAAATTTCGGGTTCCCAGGAAGGAAAGTCCATGGAGATAAGCCCGTTATTTTTTGAAACCCTTAACTCCCCGCTTTGAGAATGAAAGGTTATAACAGGTTTATCAAAATTAAATATATTAAATAACACAAATGCCGAGGCAAGAGTAGCATGACCGCACAAATCAATTTCCAGAAATGGTGTAAACCATCTTATTTCAAAATCACTATTTCCTGCATCACTATTTAAAGGCACAAAGAAAACGGTCTCACTCAGGTTATTTTCCAATGCAATTTTTTGCATTAGTTTATCGTCAATCCATTTCTCCAACGGGATAACTGCTGCTGGATTTCCTCCAAAGAGTCGTTCGGTGAAAGCGTCAATCTGGTATAATGTCATCTGAAGTTTTTAATTCTTTGATCAATGTTAAATGATGTTTGGTCATTTAATTCTATTCGGCCATCATCTCTTTAGCAGCGTATTTTATGTCTTCCGTATTCGGCTTACTGAAATAATCGCCATCACTGCCATATGCAGGCCGATGGGCCTTAGCCGTAATTGTACGCGGGGCAACATCAAGCCACCGATAACCGCCTTGTTCTTCCATTACTTTATTAAACATATAAGCGGCGGCTCCACCTGGAACATCTTCATCAATAAACATTATCCGGTTTGTTTTCTTAAGAGATACTAATATAATATGGTAAATATCAAACGGAAGAAGTGTTTGCACATCTATAACCTCACAGCTTATTTTCAGGTTCTCCAATTCAGCGGCTGCTTCCTGTACTATACGCAGGGTAGCTCCGTACGATACCATCGTTATGTCCGTTCCTTCTTTTATCACTTCCGGAACACCTAATGGCACAGTATATTCAGTTAAATTAGAGGGTAATTTTTCCTTGAGCCTATAGCCATTCAGGCATTCAATCATAAGTGCAGGATCATTGCTTTGTAGCAAGGTATTGTAAATACCTACCGCCTGAACCATGTTCCTTGGTACACATACATACATGCCTCGCAAAGCATTAATAATCATGCCAAGTGGTGATCCGCTGTGCCAGATTCCTTCAAGCCGGTGACCACGGGTACGTACTATTAACGGCACACTTTGCTGGCCGAAAGTGCGATAATGTGTAGTGCAGACATCATCGCTCAGCGGTTGTAATCCATATAGTAAATAATCGAGGTATTGTATTTCAGCGATTGGCCTTAAACCACGAAGCGCTAAACCGATGCCCTGGCCCATTATAGATAATTCACGAATGCCCGAATCAAAAATTCTGCCTTCCCCGTATTTTAACTGAAGACCGCTAAATCCCTGGTTTACATCACCGATATGCCCAAGATCCTCCCCAAATGCAACTACTTTTTTATTAACAGAAAACAGCTCATCAAAATACCTGTTAAGCACCTCGTAGCCATTAATTAACTCAGAATCCTCATCATATCTGGCTGGTATTTGGCGAACTTTTAAAGCAGATTTTGGGCCTTCGTTATAAAGATAAGAATCAAATAGTTCTTCAAATTGCTTTTTTAGGCCGAAATAGTAGTCTTTAAGTTTTGATTCGGCAGAAGGGGAGTTTGAAATGTCAATGGCATCAGAAAGTGTTTTCATTATGTCGCGCCTTACAGGCTCACTGATAGCTTTTAGATTATCAGAGATTTTCTGAATGCCAGGGTTATGATGCTCAGACGCAACTCTTTCAAGCAATGAAACGGCATCATTTACAAGGTATCTAATTTGTGCAATATATTTATCCCATGCCCTTTTACGGCTTTGCCTAACAAAATTCTTTGCCTCGTTTTCAATGGTGTCCAGGTCACTCTCCTCTGCAAGTGCATTTAAAATAAGCCATTCGCGCATTTGTTTTTTACAATCCCATTGCTTTTCCCAATCAAGTCTTTCAGGAGCCTTGTAGCGCTCATGACTGCCTGAAGTAGAATGGCCCTGTGGTTGTGTGATCTCTTCTACATGAAATAATGCAGGGGTATGCGTTTCGCGAATATTTTTTATCGCTTCTTCCAGCACCTCGCACATTCCTGCATAGTCCCATCCTTTCAACTTATAAATATTGATACCATTAGTATTTTCCTCTTTTTGCAATCCGGATAATGCTGTTGATATAGAAGATTTTGTTGTCTGAAATTCTTTTGGAACAGAAATTCCATAACCATCATCCCACACAAACACAGCAAGAGGAACCTGTTGTACACCTGCGGCATTCATGATTTCCCAGAAATGCCCTTCGGATGTGGATGCATCGCCAATAGTACAAAAACAAACTTCGTTGCCATTGTCGCTTAGTTCCGTCATTTCATGCAGAGAATCAACAGCCCTGAAAAGTTTTGACGCTAATGCAAGTCCTAATGCTCTTGGCATCTGTCCTGCTGTGGGAGCAATATCTGCCGATATATTCATTTTATTTGCAAGTGGCAGCCAATTCCCATTTTCATCAACAAATCGGGTTGCGAAGTGTGAATTCATTTGCCGACCCCCGCTGAACGGGTCATTATTAATATCGGTGTCCGCGTATAACTGGGAAAAAAACTGTTCGATTGTAGCGAGTCCTGTCGAAAACATAAAAGTCTGGTCGCGGTAATACCCGGCGCGAAAATCACCAGGTTTAAAAAATTTAGCCATAGCAACCTGGGCAACTTCTTTCCCCCCGCCAAAAATCCCAAATTTTGCCTTCCCGGTCAGCACTTCTTTTCTACCAAGTAAACTCGCCTCGCGGCTTTCGCATACGATGCGATAGTCTTTTAGTACCTCTTGTTTGAAATTATCAAAGGATAATTTTTGGGAAAGTAAAAAGTCGGTTTCCTGGGATATATCCATGCGACAAAAGTATTAATAATGAACGATTGTTAAAAATGAAATAAGGTTATCACAATTTGCAACCTTTTCCTTCGTTTTATTATCTTTGAACTCGTTTAAACCAAGCGAATGAAAATAATTTTGTCAATTTTATGCGGGTTCATTTTTTCCTGTGCAACAATAGCTCAAACGAGCGCCTCTGCCAAAAAAGAAATAAAAACCGCAGCTTCCCTCACCTCAAATGCACAATCGACAACACCAGTTACAACTGAGTCTGACTCAACTAAAACGGTCCCGGAGTCTGTTAGTTTTACTGAAACAGAGTTTGATTTTGGAAAAATTCCTCAAGGCAAGCCGGTAACACATATTTTTGAATTTAAGAATGTCAGTACTTCCTCACTCGCACTTGAAAATGTTCAGGCAAGTTGCGGTTGCACAACTCCTGAGTGGAATAAAGATGTTGTTGCACCCGGTGCAACTTCCAAAATTACTGTTGGTTATAATGGGCAAAATGAAGGTACTTTCGCAAAACCGGTTACTATCACTTACAATGGCAATCAAACCAAACAAATTATTATTAAGGGTGAAGTTTGGAAAACACCTGTCAGTTCCGCTCCTGAAAATACAAAAATTAATTCTTTAAAAAACGAACAATAAATAAAAATTTAATAAGTAATTTATAAAAAAATAATATGAAAAAAATACTATTCGCAATCCTGGCCCTCACTTCAACTTCTTTATTTGCTCAGAAAAAAGCAGATGATATAGCAAAGCTTGATGTGCAAACTTTTGACTTGGGTAAAGTGAAGCAAGGTATTCCGGCAACGGCAACGTTTGTTGTAACAAACATTAGTACCGAACCATTGCTGATAGAGCAGGCTACACCTACTTGCGGCTGTACTATTTCTGATTATACTAAATCCGAAATAGCTCCCGGTAAGACTGGGTATATTAAAGCGACTTACAATGCCGCTAACCTTGGTCATATAGATAAAACCCTTACAGTTAAATTTGCAGGAGCTGATGATATTAAATCAATTAAGCTTACAGGTGATGTACTTGAGCCAGCAGCATACGATAAAGAGATGGCTGACAAAGGAACAAAAGTGAAAGTAGATGCTGCCGCTACAAAGGAAAAGAAAGAAAAGAAGACAGCCGTAACTTCTTCAAAATCATAAAAAGAAAAGTTATTAATCGTAACCCCGCAATTGCAGGGTTTTTTATGCCGCCAATTCACGGAATTTTAAGGCTTAATAAATA
>JBKJRY010000219.1:0-6075 GCA_046593045.1 Chitinophagaceae bacterium
GGCCTTTTAAAGGTCTTAGTGAGAGCAACTATTTTATAACAATTTACAAAACCGAAGTTATGAATTACACAGAATTTGTCGGCATTGATGTTTCTAAACTTACTATCGATGTCTGGCAGACAGGTCGGCTGTAAATCACTACTGTACTTCATCTGGGCTTGACAGAATACTATTCAACTTTGGGCTTCAGTTCCGGGTTGGACGGAATACTATTTCCCCGCCAGCACAAAGCCCCGCTCGTAATCTTGAAGAGGAAAACCAAAGAGGGAAAAAAATACCACTCTTATTTACCCCCAAACGCTCCAGGCCGAGGACAACAGAACGGCTAGTTTATAATTTTTTGTACAATTGTTTGGGTAATTGATTTTCTTTATCGTAATATTGCAATATTAAATTAAATATGCAATGGGAGCAACTAAAACTGAACATTTTACAAAACAGCAAAACCAGATTGCTACAATTGCAAAAGCCCTCGGACATCCTGCAAGAGTGGCAATCATTGAATATTTACTGACTGTCGACACTTGCATTTGTGGAGACATTGTTAATGAATTGCCATTAGCGCAGCCTACTGTTTCGCAGCATTTAAAAGAGCTGAAAAATGCAGGCTTAATAAAAGGAAACATCGACGGTAATTCTATTTGCTACTGCATTGATGAAAAAACATTCGACATTCTTAAAAACTATTTCGCGAAAATTATTACAACAGTAACCAAACAAAAATGCTGTTAGTATTTTTTTTATTACCTCAATTGCAATATTGAAATAACCAGATTTATTTAATACAATGAAACTATCAAAAATCAAAGAAATCCTGGCAACATTAGACGCGGTGGAATTTCAGTTGGAAAACGGAACTTCTGTTCCAGAGAATTTCCACGTTACAGAAGTGGGAGCCATCAGCAAAACATTTATTGACTGTGGCGGAACAATCCGTAATGAAAAAGCTGTAAACTTTCAGTTGTGGAATGCCGACGATTACGAACACCGTTTGAAACCAGGAAAACTATTGAACATCATTAAACTTTCGGAAGAAAAACTAGGCATTGAAGATGCTGAGATTGAAGTAGAATATCAGAGCGAGACCATTGGTAAGTACGATTTGGATTTCAACGGAAAAATATTTGTATTGAAAAGCAAAACAACTGCCTGCCTTGCAAAGGATGCCTGTGGCATACCTTCTGAAAGGGAAAAGAAAAGCCTATCAGAATTGCCTGCAAACCAATCCAATGGTTGTAAACCTAATTCAGGATGTTGTTAAATCTTTAAACCAAATTATTGTGTACCAGCCATTATTAAACATAATACTTCCTTTTCAAAAGGAACAAGCCATCAGTGATAAACGCAAGTACATTTTACAACCTTTGATTGATTTTGTTCAGCGAAAGATAAACGCCCAACAGGATGTAAACATTAATTTCATCTGTACCCACAATTCAAGGAGAAGCCATTTATCGCAGGTTTGGGCTCAAGTGGCAGCTTCTCACTTTAATATTCCTAACGTGTTTTGTTATTCTGGTGGTACGGAAGCAACGGCCTTATTTCATAAAGTAGCAGAAACCTTATCAAATCAAGGTTTTAAAATCATAACAATAGCAGAAACCGGGAACCCTGTTTATGTTATAAAGTATGGTGATAATTTTTTACCAATAATCGGGTTTTCCAAAAAATATGACAACCCGTTTAATCCTTCATCGGCATTTGCAGCAGTGATCACCTGTTCGCAGGCAGACGGCAATTGCCCGTTTATTGCAGGCGCGGAAAAACGAATACCTATCACATTTGAAGATCCTAAAATTTCCGATAATACACCGGATCAAACAAAAATTTACCAGGAAAGAAGTTTACAGATAGCAGCAGAAATGTTCTATGTTTTCTCCATGATAACTATATAATTAATGCAGCCGAAATTAAAATTTCTTGACCGCTACCTTACACTATGGATATTCCTGGCGATGGCAGTTGGGATTGGATTAGGATTTTTATTCCCGGGAACTTCAAAAATCACCAATGCTTTATCGGCAGGCACTACCAATATTCCGTTGGCAATAGGCTTAATCCTAATGATGTATCCGCCATTGGCAAAAGTAGATTATACGTTATTGCCTATGGCTTTCAGAGATAAAAAAGTAATCAGCATATCATTATTGCTCAACTGGATTATTGGCCCGGTTTTGATGTTCGTATTAGCCATTCTGTTTTTAAGAAATGAGCCGGATTATATGATAGGCTTAATATTAATTGGTTTGGCAAGATGCATTGCAATGGTAATAGTATGGAACGATTTAGCAAAAGGTGATCGGGAATATGCAGCACTATTGGTAGCCTTGAATAGTATTTTTCAAATTTTATCTTACAGCTTTTTTGTTTGGCTATTCATCAATGTTTTACCCAACAAATTAGGATTGGCCAATTTCAATGTGACTGTATCAATGAAGGATATAACTGAGAGTGTATTAATATAGCTCGGCATTCCATTTTTAGCAGGTTTTTTAACCCGCTATTTGCTTACCAAATCAAAAGGCAAGGAATGGTATAACCGAAAATTTATTCCTGCAGTCTCTCCCATAACATTGTATGCTTTGTTATTTACAATCGTTCTGATGTTTAGTTTAAAAGGCGATAAGATTTTAGAATTACCCTTTGATGTAATTAAAGTGGCCATTCCGCTGATCATATATTTTATACTGATGTTTTTTGTGAGTTTCTTTATCAATAAATCTTTAAAAGTTCCTTACGACAAAAACGCATCTGTAGCTTTTACAGCAACAGGAAACAATTTTGAATTGGCAATAGCAGTATCGATAGCTGTATTTGGCATTCATTCTCCCCAGGCATTTGTAGGTGTTATAGGCCCTTTGGTAGAAGTTCCGGTACTGATACTTTTGGTAAGGGCAAGTTTATGGTTGAAGAAAAAATACTATCCCGGTAACGAGTAATGATAAGTCCCGGAGTTTTTCAATTGGGTAATCGCCGGCCGACGTTTAGGAAATTCGCCTCCGGCGCAAAGTTCTCACATCGTGCGTCATGCGACGAGCAATCAACACCTACATCTCAAATTTAAATGTGTGGCAACTAAAGAACTATTTGACATTTACCACAAAGGTTTCGCAACAATACATCTTTGCCGGGACCATGTAAAAAGATCATATCTTTAAATGCTGCAGTTACTTCCTGGAATCAGGTAATAATCACCCGGAATTTTCGTGACCATTTTACAAGTTATATTATGGGTATAAATTATAAAATAACCGGTGCCGGGCTTAATATTAAAAGTATAATAATGTACATCAGATTTCTGATAACCTGATTCCAATAACAGGTAATGCGAAGCCGGGGAAGTTCATGCCCATAAGGGATACAGGTAAGTCCCCAGGTACGGGTATCACAATTCTTGTAAAAAAAGTAGCAGGAAGATGAATTAAAAATGATAAACACTAAACTCAAAAAAATGACAACTAAACAAATTGTATTGGCATCAAGGCCAAAGGGTTTACCCGCAAGTGAAAACTTTCGTATGGAGAATGTTGATCTGCCGGAATTAAAGGATGGCGAAATCCTGTTAAAAGGCATGTATTATTCTGTTGACCCCTATATGCGTGGACGAATGAATGATGCTAAATCTTATACTCCTCCTTTTGAAATAGATAAACCCTTAAATGGCGGTGTAATAGGAAAGGTAGCCGAAAGTAAATCTGGTAATTATAAATCCGGTGACGTAGTAGTGGGCATGTCTCCATGGCGACAGGACTTTATTGCAACAGAAAATGATGTAAGAAAGATAGATATTAACCTGGCACCTGCAAGTTATTACCTGGGTATATTAGGTATGACAGGACTCACCGCATACTTTGGTTTGATGCATATAGGCAAGCCAAAAACGGACGAAACGGTGGTGGTATCGGGTGCTGCAGGCGCTGTGGGAATAGTGGTAGGGCAGATAGCTAAATTACAAGGATGCCATGTGGTGGGCATTGCCGGATCTGATGAAAAAATAAAGCTGCTGACCACTGAATTTGGTTTTGATGAGGGCATCAACTATAAAACCACACCCGATATGAATAAAGCAATTGCAGCGGCGTGTCCAAAAGGCGTTGATGTTTACTTCGATAATGTTGGAGGTGAAATTTCAGATGCGGTAATCAAAAACATCAACTTTCATGCAAGAATACCTTTGTGCGGACAGATCTCTTTATATAATAGTACCGAAACACCTATGGGGCCAAGGTTACAGCCCATGTTACTTACCAGGAGTGTTTTGATGCAGGGTTTTATTATAGGCAATTTCCAGGATCGGTTTCCTGAAGGAATTAAAATGCTGGCACAATGGATAAGGGAAGGTAAATTAAAATTTACCGAAACAATTGAACACGGCTTTGAAAATTTACCAAAAGCATTGCTGGGGTTATTCAAAGGAGAAAATACCGGGAAAATGATTGTAGAGGTATGATGCAATAACGATATCATGGTATTCAACCGCTACTAACAGGTAAGAAATTAATGTAGAGGAAGCAGTGATTTGCCTGTTAATAATACCAACCTACAAACACTAATAATTTTCTTTTAGACATTGGCCTTTGCCAGGAACTCAAAGTAATATTTACTATCTTTCGATACAACACTTACAAATGAAAGATGCATGGACTGACCGGTGGAACGATAGGTATAGCATGGATGATTTTGCCTATGGCATACAACCAAACAACTATTTAAAAGAACAAATACAGAAACTGGAGGTAGGAGCAATACTTTTCCCGGCAGAAGGCGAAGGGCGCAATGCTGTTTATGCAGCCAAACTTGGATGGACAGTTTCGGCATTCGACATAAGCATTGAAGGAAAGAAGAAAGCGATAAAACTTGCAGAATCTAACCATGTAGAAATTGACTACCAGGTTGGTGAATTGCAGGCAATGAATTACAATGTTGATCAATTTGATGCAATTGCACTTATCTATGCTCATTTTCCTGCAGACGTTAAATCAACAATACACCACACACTTCAGAACTATTTGCGTAAAGATGGAGTGGTCATCTTTGAGGCATTTAGCAAAAAGAACCTGGAGTATGTAGCAAAGAATGAAAAAGTCGGTGGGCCGAAAGACATTGACTCGTTATTCTCTATTGAAGAAATAAGATCCGATTTTGCAAACTTTCAAGTCGAGCAATTAATTGAAAAAGAAACTGGACTTAGTGAAGGATTATTTCATAATGGACTTGGTTCAGTTATAAGATTTCTAGGACGAAAAAAATAAAACCTGCCTAAATAATTGCCAATCAAAGATAAAATGTTTAACGCAGGTCGGGAGATCCAAACTCCGGACCTGCTCATTAAAGTTGTGCTCCATGTAAATAACTGTTCATTGTTTGTAACTTAGTTCGATGCTTGACGAATGAGCCCACACATTAGGTTGTAGTATTATCCTGGCAAAACCCTTGCTCATTAGCGGCACCCAATTCACCTGTTTAATAATCCAAATTAACACTGAAAAATGATAGTGGCGGAGATATCCTTTCACGGTACTTATCCGATTGTTGATACTATAATTGCAAGAATTGTGCTTGAAGAATAAATAAGGTTGTCGTTTTTCCCTGCCTGCTCCTGTTGATTCTTCCTGCTAAATGAAGGCATAGGTGCACTTGCACTATCGTTTCAATCAGGCAGCAGCAGATGGGATTTCTAATCGATAGAACGTAAATTATTATATACCGTAACAATACTTAATATTCCACGCGTGTAAATATTTCCACTAAATTGGTTGTGTCGGAATTACTGTGAAAACCCCGCTCACATTAATTTTTAGGAGTATTCTTACTTATAAATATTCTGTTACCTTATATCACTCTTTACATGGCATACCAATTGTTTTTAATTTATAATTATACACCCTCAAAAAAATAGTTATGAAACACTTAATCATTTCCCAGCTATTTTCAGCGGCTTTTTTTGGTGTATCCGCGCAGGTTACAGATAGTACAATTGGCAACCTCAGGAACCTGGAGGATACCTCGCACATGAATATGAACCCAAACAATAATATGAATATGGATAGTGCCCGACGTAAGAATAAAATGAAT
>JBKJRY010000378.1:0-19802 GCA_046593045.1 Chitinophagaceae bacterium
GCCCTGTGCGGCAATAAAATGTTACAAAATGTTACAAAATGTTACAGAATGTTACAAAATGATACAAGCAATCAACATTCGGTTACGTTATAAAACTCACACCAACGCTTCCCACAAAATCTCCACCGGGTGCTTTGCTTTTACACCTGTTCCATCTTTTACCTGGTGGCGGCAACTGGTGCCTGGTGCGGCGATAATTGTGTCAGGCTTACTGTTACGTACAGCCGGAAATAAAACAAGCTCACCAATCTTCATCGAAAGATCATAATGTTCTTTTTCATAACCAAAAGAACCCGCCATGCCGCAACAACCTGATGGAATAACTTCAACAGAATAGTTTTCAGGAAAGGATAACATTTTGGCTGAGGCTGCTGCAGTAGTCAATGCTTTTTGCTGGCAGTGTCCATGCAGCTTTATCGATTTCTTTTCTTTGGTAAAAAGATCTGCACTGATATTTCCATTGTCAATTTCCTTTGCAATAAATTCATCAATTAGGAAAACATTTTTCTCTAAGGTTTTTGCCGCTTCAAAATTTTCATCGGTTGCAAGGTCAACGTATTCATCAATGAAAGTGAGAATGGCACTTGGCTCTATCCCGATCAATGGTGTTTCTTCATTGATTATTTTACTGAACGTAACAATATTTTTATTGGCAATTTCTTTTGCCTTCCTCAATAATCCTTTGGATAGCCACGTCCTGCCGCTTTCTTCATGATCTGCCATCAGCACTTCATAGCCTAATTTTTCCAACAGCAAAATTCCTTTAATACCTATCTCAGTATCATTATAATTTGTAAACTCATCACAAAATAAATAAACAGTTTTCTTTCCCCCCTTCAGGGGCCGGGGGTTTTTCTTAAACCATTTTCTCAACGTCGTTTTATAGATCGTTGGCATAGAACGTTCAGGTGCAAAGCCTGCAATTCGCTTTATCATATTTCCTATAGCCTTTGAGGTCACCACGGAATTATACAAGCCGGGAAGTATTGCTCCTAATTTTGCAGAGCTGGTAAAATTGGCAATGAGCTTTGCACGAAATGGTACACCATTAGCATCATAATATTGCTGTAGAAATTCTGCCTTCAGTTTAGCAACATCCACATTAGATGGACATTCAGATTTGCATCCCTTGCAACTCAAGCACAGATCCATTACTTCATAAATTTCTTTATGATCAAAGCGATTCATCTTTTCGGAGTTTGTAAGAAATTCACGAAGAATATTCGCCCTTGCTCTCGTGGTATCTTTTTCATTTTTTGTCGCCATGTAGCTGGGGCACATGGTGCCGCCGGACAAATGTGTTTTGCGGCAATCACCCGTGCCGTTGCATTGCTCTGCATGTTGCAACACATCCTGGTTGTAGTAGCGAAAAATAGTGTTGAACTTTGGTGTCTGCTGGCCGGGTTCATAGCGCAGCATCGTATTCATCGGCGGCGTATCGACGATCTTATTGGGATTAAAAATATTCTGAGGATCCCATGTATGTTTAATGATCTTCAGCAGTTCATAATTTTTATCACCAACCATTTGTTTTATAAACTCTCCACGCAACCTGCCATCACCATGCTCACCGCTCAATGAACCCTGGTATTTTTTTACCAATGTAGCCACCTCTTCAGCAATCGTTCTGAAAAGTTTATTGCCTTCCACAGTTTTAAGATTGATAATAGGGCGCAGGTGAATTTCTCCCGAACCTGCATGCGCATAATGCACGGCGTGTAAATTATACTTCTTCAATATCTCATTGAACTCTGATATGTAGGAGGGAAGATCGTTCACATCTACCGCGGTATCTTCAATCACCGGGACCGCTTTTTCATTACCGGGAATATTTCCCAAAAGCCCAAGGCCTGCTCTGCGCAACGACCATATTTTTTTTGTATCATCTCCAAACAACAAAGGGAAATGATAGCCCAATCCCACGGCACGCATTTCTAGTTCTACATTTTTTGCGATTGATGTTATTTCTTCCCGTGTTGCTCTTGCAAATTCAATTACTAAAATTGCCCCGGGATCGCCTTGTACAAAGAAGCGGTTCTTTCTTTGCTCGATATTATCTTTTGTACACTCAAGAATGTAACTATCAATGAGCTCGCTTGCACTAGGCTTATATTTTAATCCAATAAGATTTGCTCTTAATGATTCATCAATAGAATTAAAATGAACACATAGCAGCCCGACTTCTTTGGGCGGCAATGGAATCACATTCAATTTTATTTCCGTGATGAAAGCCAATGTTCCCTCAGAGCCTGCGATCAATTTGCAAAAATTAAAATCCGGCTGGCCTGCAGTGAATGGAGCCGTCTCCAATAACACATCAATTGCGTAGCCCGTGTTTCTGCGGTGAATTGTTTTCTTTGGATATTGACTTCTTATTTCCACCTGGTTGTCGTAATTGCTCAGCAGGCTTCTTGTAGTTTTATAGATGTTAGCTTCGAGAGAATCGCCTTCGCACTTCTCATGAAATTCATCAGCATTCAATGTTTTAAAAACGGTTTCAGAACCATCGGCAAGTATAGCTTTTATTTCCAGCGCATGATCTCTAGTGCTGCCATACACAATAGAGTTTGATCCACATGAATTGTTGCCCACCATTCCGCCGATCATCGCCCGGTTGGCAGTGGATGTTTCGGGGCCAAATAAAAAGCCGTGTGGCTTGAGAAACATATTCAATTCGTCTCGTATAACGCCGGGCTGTACACGAACCCAATGTTCTTCTTCATTCAGCTCAAGTATTTGAGTAAAATTTTTGGAAACGTCAACAACGATTCCGCTGCCTACTACCTGCCCGGCGAGGGATGTGCCCGCAGTCCTGGGTATAAGGGATGTTTTTTGCTCTTGTGCAAAATTTACCAATTTTTTCAGGTCGTCAACTGTTTTCGGGATTGCCACAGCCAACGGCATTTCCCTGTAAGCAGACGCATCTGTGGCGTATACAATTCTCCATTCATCGTCGAGGAATAAATCTCCTTCCAGTTTTCCTGCGAGCTCTTTCAGCCTTTCTTTCATTTTAATAAATTACCTGTTGTGAAAGGGATAAAATTAAATCGTTTTGGAATAAAAAAATTTGAAAGAAGAAATATGGCCTTTTGGCAGCTCTCGTTGCGTCTTTGCGTGACGTCATTGCTAGCCGCTCCGTCACGTCTTCAAGTAGATTGCCACAAAGTTTTCGGGAAGCATTTTTTTAAATCACAAACACTCTACCCGAAAACTTTTCGCAATAACATGAAGGGTGCCTGCAATCTTTACGATGTCATCATCTTGCTGAGTCCTGACGTGGACGCATGCTTTTTATTAACGAATCCAATTTTCCATTTTCCTGCAACCGCTTATCAATGCGGCGTATAGTTGTATCAGACATAAACCAGTTCATTGCATAAGAAGGTTCTTTATCTTTAAACCTTTCGTGCAAAGCATCATTTTTCCATTCAATTGAATCTTTGTACAAAGGTATCTGCAGGTAATCGGCCTTATTGGCGGAGTAATTATTTATATCTTTTATATAATTTATTAGCCGGTCGTCATTTACCGTAGTTTGCATATCATAAGCGCCGACAATAGTAAGGATAGGCGCAAGCATATCGTTTTTGAAGGGAGCAACAGGTTTGATATTTGATGAATCAAGGTTTATCGGGCTGTTTGTTATGTGCAATATTTTGAAATGCAACCGCCGTATTTGTTTATACAAAGTGCCATTGTGCAGGCTATCACCTGCAGCTATATTTAATATTCCTCTTATCATTTCCTGTACTACACCTGCACCGGAATTATCAAAATATCCGCCATCAACAAAATAGTTATTGGCTATTCTTCCGGCAGGACTCAAATAAGGAAACCTGGCACCTAATATCGCCCCTGATGTTAATGAAATATCTTCGTCTTTTTTCAATAGTGATAGTACATCTATCCTGTTATTGAAAATGCCTGAGTCAAGTTTAAGATTGGTAACAACCCCTGGATTACCATCCTGCATACGGGTGGTATTGATGCAAAGTATAGGTAAATAAACATGCCCGTTTTTTAATGCCGGAAATTGTAAAAGAGAATCATAAAAAGGAACGCGATAGGTAGTATCCGGATTCTGTAAGGAAGATTTTTCAAATGAGCTTTCAAGGGCTGCAGCCCTGTCTGCTACAGAACTTACATGGAAAATGTAGTTAAAAAAATCAGGGCCCAGCATTCTTGCAACGGTGTAAGTAAAATAATCCTGTTTTAAAAATTCTTTTGAAGACAAACTATAAACTGATTTTTCTTTTTGATTTTTATCTTTTAGTAATCCAAAAAAGCTGGCAACTCCTACACTGCCACCGGAAGTACCGGATAAGCAAAACACATGATCTGAAAACCTGTTGAGGGGATTATTCTTTAGGGTGGAATCTTCAATTTTTCCAAGAACTGATGCTGTCCAATATCCTGAACGGGATGCTCCGCCATTGGCCATAATAAAATAAATATCATAACCATTTGCGGTAGTATCGGACAAAACGTTTCTGTCGTTAAGCCAGGCAGCCAGGTATTGATTTAATTGCGGGCGATCTGGATAATAATTATTGTTGCTCACAGGATGAAATGTTCTTACATAATGTGTTTCTCCAACGCCAAAGCTCAAAGCCAACACAAATAGCAGGAAATGAAAATTTATATTGTACCTGACAGAGTAGGCAGTTACAATATTTCCAAAAGCAAGTAACACACCGAAAGCAAGGATGATAAACGGGAACGGGCCGATATCTCTTGCGAACGTAAGCCAGGCAATAGACAGCATGTAATATACGATCCCAAGAATACTGATAAATAAAAACCACTTAAAATATCCTGATTCTTTTCTGGGAACACAAAAGAAATCCATGAGGATTATAACAATACTCCTTTGGCTTCCCTGTTGGTGCTCTATTTTTAATTTGGCTCTTACTGTATTTGCCTCATTTTCCATTTGAACACGCCTCAGGTTTATGTAATAGATAAACACAGCATGAAATAAAAGAAGCAAGGCAAGAAGGATTAGTATATGAATTTTACCTGGAAGAAAAGCTACTAAGAATACCAAAACAATAAAAGCAATAAGCAAAATTTTAAATACTTTCCTGAAATGGTTTTTTGCAGCCTGGAAGATTGTAATCCATTTATTCAGGTAACGTAAAAGTATAAGTGCAATTATTAGAATGATCCAGGCTATGACTGTACCGAGAGGATTGTAAAGTATGGGTGATTGTAATACAGATAATTCAATAATCAAAAAACATGTATTGCCGATCATTCTTGGGAATTCATTCAGGAAATTCTCACCTGGCTCAAAATAATTTTTATGTTGTTTAAATGCTGTTTCTGTTTCTTCACGGTCAACACCGGCTATCTCCTGAACTTTATCCTGTTGCTTCGACTTTTTGATGTAAGAAATAATTCTTGAAGAGTACCAGCTAACATATACCCAAAAACCAATCGCCAGGAAAAAGATGACACGCGTATAATTGAATGAAAAAAAACCAATATGGGATTGGTTTTCAGTAAATGCAATGATAATATCTTTCCCTTGCCCCAGCATCCAGAAGCAAAAAACAAACAATATTAAAAAAAGAATACCGGGGAAAAAGAGCCAGAGAGATTTTAATAATTGGGAGATGAATCTTAATATGCGAAGACCAAAACCATTTGAAGAATTAGTCATGATAAGATAATGAGGATTATAAGATAATTTGTTTTTTAAATATAATGATATGCATTAACTAATGCAAACTATAATGGAAACAGCAGGTGAGAGAAAAGCATTTATTTTACTAAAATTGAAATCGATAGGAAAGGCACTCATAATTAGTAATAACACAAGTTTATACACATTTGTATTTCAAAAAAGTGCTTAACCCTGTAAAATATGTGAATATTTTTGTGCAAAACAGGTTCACAATAACAAACAAAAAAATTTGCAAAACAGGGGGCAGTAAACCTATCTTTATAATACAATTGGAAGGTGGAGTGACTTAGGTGACAAAGCTTTTCAAACGAAAGCATCGGGTTAGTAAGTAATACGAAATTCAAGAAATTGAACAAGTAAGAAAACAAGCTTGATGCTTTTCTTTTTTATTACCGTTCCTGCCTTCAGTTAATTGATTTGAATAAAATCAGGTTTTCTTATTAACTGTGGATTATATTTAAATCTAACATTAGTGGAAATGTCAAAACGAAAACTTTCGTTGTAATTAT
Organism: Chitinophagaceae bacterium; assembly: GCA_046593045.1. Classification (GTDB taxonomy): domain Bacteria; phylum Bacteroidota; class Bacteroidia; order Chitinophagales; family Chitinophagaceae; genus Ginsengibacter. Next base: position 6,199 of record JBKJRY010000378.1, read on the forward strand.
TCTTGCCAGGAAAGTAATATCCTTTTAACTCAAGTGTTCCAAAAATGAGGCTTTCGTTCCGGGCCCTTATTCCACCTCCGATTGAAGAATAGACATTTGCAGCTGACAGGTAAGGAGAAAACACACTGGTGTTTAGAAAAACAAATGGAGCAAAACGAAATGCCGCCAATGACCATGGGCTGAAGAAAACGGATTCTACTTTGAAAGTCGCTCTTAAAGTGCCGCCAATACGGCTGTTGCCAAATTCGGGAAGTCCGAATGCACTTTGTAATAACAAGGGTTCGTTCAAGACTGTGTTAACTTGCTGCGCAATATCAAGGTTTAAAAACAACCGTTGTTTCCAATTGGCGCCTAAATTTTTAAGATGTTCTACATAAGCGATGCCTGCAAGTAAATTAATGTCTTCGATAGATGTTTTATTAAGATTTCCTTCAGCGCGTATCTTATAGCTGATATAATTATTGCGCCTGTTAAAATATGAACGTTCGTAGTTAAAACCCACGAATGATCTTACGTTATTTTGTTTCCTTGTAATCCCGGTTGTTAAAGTAAGGTTCAATCCTTCCGGAATATCTTCGTTACGGCCAAAACCATAAATATATCGTGTTTTGTAAAAGTTTTGGCGATAAAAAGTAACTGAGCCAAGCACCCCTGTTAGGCTTGCAAATTTCCAGTAATAAGAGGAAGAATATTTAGATGGGATGTCTTGGAATTCCCTGTTAATAATTCGGAGCCCCAAAAGTTTCCGCAATTCCCGATCTTCTTTTTGAACCGCAAAACTTTTAGCGTTGATATTATATCCTACCCATGCGTCAAGATCATAAAACCTGTAACGGTTATTAAGGTAATAGACCGAATCATGGTCGTACATATTCCTCGTGGAATGATAGGAACCTCTTAATTCATAAGTCCATTTCATATACCGGCTGGCCAGTGGCCTCAATACATTGAGGTAATATAAATTTTCTTCCTTCGGGCCGTCAATGGCGGTATAAAAACTTTGGTAGCCCAATTCGCTATTTATAAAACTGCCTCCAATATTTCTTTGGATATAGCCCATTCCAAAACCAAAATTCTTTTCCCGTTCAGTGTCAAAAAGGCCCTGGAAAATCAATGCATTTCCAAGACCTGCAAAATTATCTTCTCTTATTTCGACGTCAGACCTGGGTAAACCCAGGGAGCCAATGGAACCACCAATGGAAAACAGGTCTTTTGTTATAACTATTACATCAATTGAATCAGTACTACCTGTAACAGGAACCAATTTAAAACTGGCATCCTGGATAAAAGGAAGCTGGCGCAGAAATGTTGCATTATCAGCCAGAAGGAAGGGCTGAATTGTATCATATTTGTTGAAAAAAAGATTATTCTTTATGACCGATGGCTTACTAATTCTGTGCATATTGTTAGCAAGCTTTGTAAGAGTTGTTACAATTTTTTTAGAACTGTCGGCTATTGAAATTCCAAATGGTAATTCATTTACAACAATATTTCGTATGATGTATCCACTATATTTGAGAAAAGGTACCTCATTTCTTTTTACCTCAGTTGTATTCTCTATTTCAGAAGTATCCTGCATGAAGGGCTTTACAACTTTTGCAAAAAAACCATTCTTGGTTTTTATATCATTTAAGGGTTTATTTGCTATACTATCTTCCTGTGCCACCAATGCGAGTGACAATAGACAACAATTGCAGGTAAAGGCCAAACCCAATAAGATTTTTTTGAAAGGTGTCATCAGGTTTAAAAATTGCATAGTAAAAATAACAAATAAGCCCTTGGCAAAAGTTATTTAAAAGCGAAGTATTTTAATGAAGTAGCGTATTTCAGCCATTAGCAATAGTAAATATTAAAGATGCATTCGTGCTAATTACATATGATAATTTGATAAAGGATATTGTGGATGCGGGCTTCTTATTTTATCTCCAATTTACAAAAAGGCACTTTTATTTAAATTATAGAAGATCATTTTCTTTATAATTTGTCAAGAAAAAAATAGCGATCCCTGTTTTTTTCAGTTGATGCTTTTGTATTTACATCAATGTACATTAATTCCGCAGGTCCCCCACTTTTCACAGCGGGCCAAATAGGTAAACCAAGTCCATTGGGGTTCCCTTTTTTTATAAAATTTACAAAATAAGACTGCATAATCTCAGAAACTTTATAATCCTCCGGCTGCCAGTCATAAACCCGGTTAGTCGGCAGGTTTCCCATAGCATATTCGATTTCAGCAGAATGAGAAGCACCGCTTGACGCCGATCCCGCGATATCACCTGCCGCCGAACGCAATTCAGGTCGTGGACGGGCATATTTGTAACGATACACAAGCTTGCCTCCCGTGGTGCTTTGCATATCCGACCATTTCCATGTACTAAAACTAATAAATCGGTCGCTGGCAAGATCCGTTGCTACATCTTTAACAGATTCATCGTTTGAAGTTTTGTAAACCTTGAGAATGCCATCAGCATTTTCACCATATAATTTTTGTATTGCTTTTGTATAATTTTCCTGGGTAGCACTATCCTTTCCTAAAATTGATCTGTAATTATCTTCTTCAGAGTTCCATCCCACGAGGAGCGGAACATGTGCCTGTTTGCCCGATTTGTAAATTTCGATAGGAGGTTTCGGGAAAAAATAACCATCCACATCAACAGGGAAGCTTCCTGAGCCAGGCTTTGCCGTCTCTTCAAGTATTTGTTCCGCAGGCATAGCCATTAATGTAGCAAGCGATTCAGCACCGATATTTTTTGCAAACTCAACGCCAATTTGTTCAGCTTCCGAAGGTGAAACAGTCGATTCCTTTTCAAGTAATGAGCCGCTTTCGCCTATGGCTCCGGCTATAGTATTTTTAGACAATGGTGAAGCCATTTGTGCACTTACGGAGTAAGATCCCGCAGACTCCCCGGCAATTGTTATTTTTTTTGGATCTCCGCCAAAGACTTTTATATTTTGCTGCACCCACCTTAAAGCAGCACTTTGATCTAATAATCCGTAATTGCCGGATGCATGATGAGTAGATTCTTTAGTAAGATCCGGATGCGCAAAAAAGCCAAAGACTCCGAGCCTGTAATTAACTGTAATCGCAACAACTCCATTGCGAGCCATGCTTTCTCCATCATAGCGGAACTCTGATCCATCTCCCGCTACAAATCCGCCGCCATAAAAATATACCAAAACTGGCAGCAGATCATTTGCTGATTTCGCAGGTGACCATATATTCAGGTAAAGACAATCTTCACTTACACCATCGGAGCGAAAGTTCATGTCGCTGAAGATAGCCCTTTGCATAGCCCGAGGGCCAAATTGATGAGCTGTTCGCACACCCGACCAATTCTTTACAGGCTGTGGTTCCTTCCATCTTAAATTTCCCACAGGAGGTTGTGCGAAGGGAACTCCTTTAAAAATCCGGATACCTGATTCATTGCGACCTTCCAAAATTCCATTAGCGGTTTTAACCTGTAGATTTATTGGGGTGATTAGCTGTTGAGCAGTACTGTTAAATATTGAGGCAACCGCAACCGTTAGCAGAATAAAGATTTTTTTCATGTTGAGTAAATCTAAATAAATTGTTAGAATGAACGATCAAAAAAAAATCTGTGGATAGTTGATTTCGTATTAAAAAATTAATTGAAGCTGTATTATGAAAAGAGCCTTTTCCAAACTAAATTATAAAAGTATGATACAGGTTTTATGCCCACATCATTTTGCAGGCATATTCAAATATGCTAATTGCATGAAGCACCTGTCTTCACCTATTTTTTTATTTTTTTCCAGCCGCATAGCCTTTTGTGGCATAAAACAGGATGTACACGTAAGCGGGCAGCATGCATATGAGAAATGATACCTGGTTAGAAGCGATCCCCTTATCTTTTAAAGTTGTATAAAGTAGTGGTATCAGGGCGCCACCTGCGATACCCATGATCAATAGTGCTGCGCCTATTTTAGTAAATTTCCCCAAACCATCTATCGCCAAAGGGAATATGGCAGGCCACATTAATGCATTTGCAAGGCCAAGCAGCGCAATGAAAACTATGGCTGTATACCCGTTTGATACAAAAACAAGGAGGCTGAAGATGATGCCAAGAACAGCCGAGATGGCAAGTGCTTTTTGCTGCGTAATATATTTTGGTATTGTAAATATCCCAATCACATATCCGGCGAGCATTGCAAATAAAGTAAAAGTGGTAAAATATTTTGTTTCGTCCAGGGGCATACCTAACTGCCTGCCATAGGTGCCGATTGCATCACCGGCCATTACTTCCGCACCTACATATAAAAAGATACATAACACTCCGAGCATTAGATGCGGGAATTGAAAAACACTTGTTTTGTTATGTATTGGTTTTACTGCAGATTCTTCTTTGTCTGTTTCAATTTCCGGTAACCGGGAACGATTGATCATTATTGCCAGCATAACCAATATAACAGCTATAATTATATAAGGAGTTATGACTCTTGAAGAAAGTTCGTTCAACAAAATTTCTTTTGATGCAGGATCTGTTGCTGAAGAAATTTGATCCTGGAGAACCCCTGCATTTTTCAACACAAGCGCTCCCAGGATTAATGGGCTTAACATACCTGCTACTTTATTACAGATTCCCATAATACTTATGCGCTGTGCGGCGCTTTCTATAGGGCCAAGAATGCTTATGTAGGGATTGCTGGCTGTTTGTAACAGCGCCAATCCCATTCCCTGTACAAATAAGCCGGTAAGAAAAAGTCCGAAAAGCCTGGTATTGGCTGCCGGAATAAAAATGAGTGACCCCACAGCCATAACCAGCAGGCCCAGGGCCATTCCGTTTTTATATCCGGTCTTTTTTAAAATGAAAGATGAAGGTACAGCAAGGAAGAAGTATGCCATGTAAAAAGCAAACGTTACAAAGAAGGCTTCTATATCATTATCTAACTGGCATGCTAATTTTAGAAAGGGGATTAACGTACCATTTAGCCAGGTGATAAAACCAAACACAAAGAATAAAATTCCTATTATGGTAATTGCATACCGGTTGTTTTGTTTGTTCTGCATAGCCTTTTTTTATTTGCTTAATTGAAAAAATACGAATGTGAACTTAATAAAAAGAAACTGTTATTCATTGATTGTTTTGGAAGAGATGAGTTGTTTTAATTCATCTTCTTTATCAGCCAGTTTTTGTAATAGTACGATTTGGTTGCCTGCCCTTATAAAATTGTGATCTTTATATTTTGCGCCATAATAAATATCGTTATTAAGATGATCGGTAAGAAACCGTATAGCCTGCATGTAGATCATAAACTTGCCAGAATAAACAAAATGTTCCTTTTCTACTTCGGTAAGTTCATTGTCCAACTGGCCAAGGTATCCCTTAATAATACTCGCAAAATATTCATCACGTATTTCAATTTTTGAGAAATCCGCTTCTTCCTCGCTCACCGGGCTCAGATAAGTGCGCAGCATATCGCCCAAATCGCTGATGAAATAACCCGGCATAAGGGTGTCCAAATCAATAACACATAATCCCTTGTTATTTTGATCAAAGAGGACATTGCTTATTTTAGTATCATGATGCGTAGCCCGAATTTTAAACTGCGGACTGGTTTTTATTTTTTCAAATTCATTCACAATATTTTTATTCTTAAGTATAGCATCAATTAATTTTTGCGATTGTTCAATTCTCAATGCATTGCCGTTTGACAATGCTTCCTCAAATTGTTGATACCGAAATGAGAGATTGTGAAAATCGGGGAAGGTTATTTTTAGCAGGTTCGCATCCAGGCCCGATAATAGTTTAGTGAATTTGCCAAATTGATTTGCAGCTTCGAAAGCTATTTCGGGGTCTTCTACAACATCAATAGTGCGAGAATTTTCTACAAACGGGAAAAGTCGGTAATAGCCTGTGTTTTTATCAAAAAAAATGTCGGTATTGTCAACAGTTTTTACAGGCAGTACGAATAGATAAGATGGATAGCGTTCCTGGAGATAATTTCCTGCCAGGTTGATATTGTAAGCTATTGATTCGGGATCTCTGAACACCTTATCATTGATACGCTGGAGAATAAATACTTTGCCGGCACTCTTAATTTTCCACGTGTGATTAATTAATCCGCTGCCAAATGGAATGGCATTCTTTATATTTTCTGAAATGCCAAAAGCATTAAAAACGGATTGAAGCATTTTTTATAATGGATTAAATTTCCTGATCGACACTCAAACTTAAATAATATGGTAATATATAGTGAAGTAAAACGTTTGCTTTTTTTAATTTTATTTTTCGTCGTGCAACACCAATTTTGATTCGACTATAATTTTGTACGATGCATTGTTTTCACCGGGTTCATCTTTGGCTTTATTCATAAGTTCGATTAATATTCCTGTTGCCTTTTGGCCTTGTATATAAGGATATTGCTCCACAGATGCCAGGGGCGGATATGCACTGTAGCTGCTCCTGGGAAGGTTGGCAAAGCTTACAAAGGAAATATCTTTATTGATTTTTCTTTTTCTTTTTTGGGCAAATTGAATAGCATCAAGAGCAACATAATCATTGAAAGCTACTATCGCGGTTGGCTTTCTTTTGGAACTTAGTAGTTCTTCCATCGCCATTTGAGTACCTTCCAATGTCAGATCACTGTTTACAATCAATGATGGATCAAACTTCAGCCTGCTTTTGGTCATCGCTTGTATATATCCTTCCTTTCTTTCCTGGGTGGCAAATAATTTTTCAGGTCCATTGATCATTCCTATCGCACGGTGTCCTTTTCTAAGAAGATAACTAACTGCCTGCACCGTACCCGATATCATATTACAGGCCACATAATGTATTTCATCCATTTTTGGAATCCTGTCAAAAAACACTACCGGTATCCCAAATTTTTTCAATATTTCAAAATGGTCATAATTTTCGGTGTTTTTTGAAATAGAAATAATCAATCCATCTACGCGGTGGTTTTTCATTGTTTCTACAATCTTCTTTTCTCTTAACTCACTATCATGCGATTGTCCTAACAATACTGTATAATTATTCTTTTCAGCAGTATTTTCAATAGCGTTTATTGCCGTAGAAAAAAATTCTTCAGACAATTCAGGCAATATAACACCTATCGTGAAAGTTTTTCCCTGTTGAAAAAAGATAGCAGTCTGGTTAGGTTCATAATTCAATTCTTTAGCCAATTGCTGCACCCGCATCTTAGTACGCAGTCCTATATTAGGATGATTGTGTAAGGCTCTTGATACGGTTGAAAAAGAAATATTCAGCATTTTGGCAATCTCCTTAATCGTTGTTGGTTTATCTTCCATGGCTCTAAAATATATTCTTTTTCACGGTTAGAGTAAAACAAGATCAAACGTTTGCGGCCTTATTTGTTTAAAGCTTTTAATAATTTCCCCCTCAAGTATCATTTTTTTTGGCCAAAATATTTTTTGAATGAAGCAACAGCGAGCGCTTTCAGTTGATGTAATCTGGGGATTAATTATCCCGATCCAAGCTTTAGCTTTTATGATAGTAGCCGGCACTGCAACATATCTTTCTTCCTCTTACAAGATAAAAAACGGCTTCAGGAGGCAAATGAATTTGAAGCACACGTTGATACGATACATTAAACTATTCATCGGGCACAGAAATGCCGGAAAGCCAATATCCAAAAATGATTTTAAACAGGTGCCTGATGAAGTAAAACTTTTTACCATTGAAAATAAAAAGGGAACAAAATTGGTGGTATCCAATCGTGGAGCTGCTGTTGTGTCAATGTATGTGAAAGACAAAAATGGAAATTTCTCCGATGTTGTATTGGGATACGAAAATCCCGAGGAATATTTACTAGACGAATATTATATAGGGTCTGTTGTTGGACGCAATGCCAATCGCATAGGCGGAGATACGATAGTAATAAACAATCATCCATTTAAAATATCAACAAGAGAAGGTGGGTATAATTTGCATGGGGGCACAGTTGGGTTTAATAAAAAATTATTTTCCGCTACTCCTTTTTACGGAAAAGATAAGAGTGGAATAGTATTTGAATACACAAGTCCCCATCTTGAGGAGGGATTTCCGGGCGAATTTCAGCTAAAAATAATATATACGCTTGATGACGATGACGCATGGACTATAGAATATAAAGGCATATCAGACAAAACCACCATTGTAAATCTTACGCAGCATTCTTATTTTAATTTGTCAGGTAACCTTGAGGGTAATATAGATGAGCATGAACTGAATATATTAAGCCATCATTATCTTCCTGTAAATAATTTGCAATTGCCCACCGGGGAAATAGCTGATGTCATCAACACTCCACTAGATTTTACTAAATTTAAGAAAATTGGCAAGGACATCACTCAGGATAGTGAGCAATTAAGACTAAGCAATGGATATGACCACAGTTTTGTGCTTGAAAAAAAACATTCTACAGTCTTAAAGCATGCGGCAATTGTAAAAGAGTCGGTTTCAGGAAGAAAAATGGATGTGTATACCACGGAGCCGTCGGTGCACTTTTACACAGGTAATTACATTGATAATGTACAAGGCAAAAACGGAATAATCTATAATAAGCGTTCCGGGTTTTGCCTTGAAACCCAGCATTTTCCTGATGCACCTAATCAACCAGGGTTCCCAAGCACGGTACTCAATGCCGGTGAACAATTTTATAGTAAAACTATTTATTCATTTTCAGTAATAAAGGAATAAATTATGGGAAATATGCTGGTGATAAATTGGAAAAAGAAATAAAAATAATTTTTTTAAAATAAAAATACATAACAACATGAACAGAAAAGATTTTATCAAATCAAGTAGCCTGACTGCAGCGGCGTTTGCTTTTACACCTCCAGGAAAGCTTTTTGCCAGTTCTGCTGAAACAAAAATAAAACTTGCGATTATTGGTGTCGGGGCACGTGGTCAAGGGCATGTTGATCTGCTGTTGCGCAGAGATGATGTAGACCTGGTAGCCATTTGTGACATAGATAACCGGGCATTAAATAACACCAAAGAAATTATAAGGAAAAGTGGAAAAAAGATGCCGGAGATTTTTACAGGTGATGAATATGCATGGAAAAGAATGCTTGAAATAAAGGGCGGACTTGATGGTGTGCTCATTGTAACTCCATGGGAATGGCACAAACCAATGGTGATAGGTTCCTTGGAAGCAGGACTGAAATATGTCGCTACGGAAGTAATATTAGGTATCACATTGCAGGACCACTGGGACGTAGTGAAGGCCGCTGAAAAATATAATGCCAATGTAATGATGCTTGAGAATGTGTGCTACCGCAGGGATGTAATGGCTGTTTTAAATATGGTGCGCCAGGGATTGTTTGGAGAACTTATTCACCTGCAAGGCGGCTACCAGCACGATTTGCGTGGCATAAAATTTAATGATGGCGGTCATGGTAAAGAACATGGTGTTGAGTTTGGAGAGAAAGGTTATTCCGAAGCGCATTGGAGAACGGAACATTCCGTACACCGTAACGGTGACCTGTACCCGACGCATGGCGTTGGTCCCATAGCCAATTATATTAATATAAACAGGGGAAATCGGTTTCTTTCCTTATGTTCTTTTTCTTCCAAGGCAAGAGGTTTGCATAACTATGTTGAAAAATGGGGAGGCAAAGATCATCCGAATACTAAAGTGAATTTTAAATTAGGCGATGTAGTTACAACATCTATTAATTGCGCCAATGGTGAAACTATTTTATTGCAACATGATACGGATCTACCGAGGCCTTATTCTTTAGGTTTCAGGGTGCAGGGAACTGAAGGGATATGGATGGATGTAAATAATGGTATTTATATAGAGGGCAAATCTGCAAAGAACGATGAATGGGATGATGCAAAGATATGGCTCGACAAATACGATCATCCTCTTTGGGAAAGATGGAGCAAAGAGAGTGCAGGTGCAGGCCATGGGGGTATGGACTTTTTTGTAATTCATGCTTTTGTAGAATCTATAAAACGTAAAGAGCCCACACCTATGGATGTATATGATGCAGCGGCCTGGAGTGCTATTTCACCATTGAGCGAAAAATCCATTGAATTAGGAAATGAAACCGTAGAGTTTCCTGATTTTACGGGAGGTCAGTGGATGTACAAAAAGCCGGTTTTTGCATTGAATAACGAGTATTAAGAATTGCATTATACTTACTTTAGGCAAGCCAGGGTGCTTTGTTGATCAGTATGTTTTCTGAATTAAATCAGTGTATTCTTAATTAAAAATAGGATACCATATTTTTTTTATAATTTGCAACCAATGTCTTAATAAATTCAAATCTTTGAAATTCCAATAGAGAGATTTTCATCCGGACAATGAGTAATTAAATTAAAATTTTGATGACTTGATTGTTTTATTATTTGTACGGATGAATCTTCTCATCTTTCTGCAATTGAGAACGAATCCATTTGTACTCTAACGAAGCTGCATAACCGCTAAGCATCTATGCCAGGATTTTGGTAAAGCCATTACCGTTATGCTCAAAATATTCCAAAAGGGTAGGCATCCTACCTAATTTTTTTAGAAAATGAAGGGTCGCATATATATACAAATACCTTCCTACAGGGACAATCAACTGCAGCCCACACTTTACAGCCTTATCGAAAATGCCACCTGCCCGGAAAATCTACGCATTGCTGTCGCCTGGCAACATGCTGAGGACGAAAAACTTGACTTCGGTTTTTTGCAAAAACATAATGTGGAATTGATAGATATTCCTGCGGGTAAAAGCCGGGGATGCAACTGGGCAAGAGCCTTGTTGCAGGAAAGATGGATGGGGGAGAAGTACACGTTGTTCCTTGATTCTCATCACAGGTTTGCACACGACTGGGATCACCAGGTTATTGCAATGTATGAAGGACTAAAATCCCGGAATATTCCAAAGCCTGTTATTAGTACTTACCTGCCGGTATATGACCCGGAAAATGATCCCGGAGCCAGGCAAAATATACCGTTGAAGATTAAATTTTTTGAAAGGGAAAGAGGATTGCTATTTCGATTGAATAGTAAAGAAATCAATGGATGGGAATCGATTGCCGGGCCCATTCCCGCGCATTTAATTTCATTGCATTTTTTATTCACAGAAGGAATCTTCAATGAAGAAATCGAGATGGATCCCTCTATTTATTTTTTCGCTGATGAAATTGCCATTTCACTGCGTGCTTTTACACATGGCTATGATTTATTTCATCCTCATAGAATTTCTGGCTGGCATCTGTACAACAGAACCGCTACAAGAATTCCGCATTGGAATGATCATCCTGGATGGAGGCAACAAAACGAATTTTCTTTAATCCAGCTTACTAATCTATATATGGGAAATAAAAAAGGCAGATTTGGAGTTGGTTCCAAAAGAACGATTTCAAATTATGAAGAATTTATTGGAATGAAATTGATTGAGCAATAACATGAACTTTTGAAAAGCAAAAGGATAATTTAAAGACATTAGCATTAATCGCATGAAGCAAATATTTTTCAATTAAAAATAAAAACGATGACAAAATTTTCTGAACTGTTAAGAATAATTTCCGAAAAACACGGCTCTGTACTTGACCTGAATAAAAATCCTGAAATTCTCATGAATATAATTTCAGATCTCAGGATTCACGATCAACAGGACATTTCGAATTATCCGGCAAAGAATGTTTCTCCATTCGGAGTTCCATGGATGGATTCATGGGCAGCTAACTGGATACTTCATCAGCAACCCGTTACCGCACCCGTTACCGCACCCGAAACCGAATTCAAATCAGTGATACGGCAGTTAACTGATTTGAAATTTAAAGAACGCCTTAATGAAATAAGGAAGTTTATTATTGATCACGATAGGTTTACAAATGAACCACCAGATGGCGGGCCTCCTGAACCTGGAACGCCTCCTGCGGGTCCATCTTCGTTTTTCGGTAATGAACCGCCTGACGGCGGGCCTCCAGAACCGGGAACACCGCCTGCAGGGCCATCTTCTTTTTTCACTGATGAGCCACCGGATGGAGGTACTCCTGAACCAGGTGTGCCGCCAGATCCTAATCCTCCGGGGCCGGATTCAGGTATTTTGCGGGACAACCCATGGATTTTATATTGGTTTGTTTCTATAAATACACCTTTGATATTGGATATGATTGATGCACATTTTACGAGAAGAATGAATGAGTATAAACAACAAATTGGAAAATGACTTCATGAAATTGTTTTATCAATATAAAGACTTTTTTGGCGGGCAGTTGAACCGGGAATTATATGCACTGGCTGTCAGTAAAAATGAAATCTTCAGTCATTCAAAAACTTCCAATTCGAAATACTATCCTGAATGGAGAAAATCGAAAGTGATATATGACAGCCAGTTTGCATTATTTAAAAATTTAATTGAAAAAAAAATACGTGAAAGCATGGATGAGATTTACAGGGCGCTGGAGTTAATGCCATTTGAAATCGGGTCGTTTGAAGTACAGTTGACAAGTCACAATGATGGCGAATATTTTAAGTGGCATAAGGACAATAGTACACCTGGAACGGCAAGCCGGCGCATTACATTCGTCTACTATTTTCATGCCTTGCCGAAGCCCTATAGCGGAGGCGAATTAATAATTCATGACGAAGAACATCAGTATGTAATTGAGCCCGTAAATGATTCTATAGTATTCTTCGATTCCGGCCGAAAACATGAAGTAAAAGAGGTTGTTTGCCCTGGTGGGGCATTTAATGACGGCAGGTTTACCCTGAATGGATGGATAAGATGCAGGACTTCTCAGCAATTGAATAATAGTCATTTTGGTTACAACATTTTTGCTCCTTTTAAAACCTCAAGGTACGGAGTTTGATATGAAATGCCTTAATAGCAGCTAATGAATAATGGGTTTAGGTCAAATAATAATTTTTCAGTTCAGCTCGAAAAGCAGATGATGAATTTATTCCTGAAAACCGTTGTGAAACCGGTAGGTAAAGAAACTGCTGTTAACTTGCCAATAGATGGAATGAGCGAAGGAGACGATACGACTCAACAGGAAAATTTTAAAAGGATTAAAAAGCTGGAATCGTTGCTTAATTTTTACAGTGATTTATACCGGCAATCCGGGGAAGCCGGGAAGATAGAGGTAGTGAATAGAATTGGAGAGAAAGATTTTTTTAAAAATTATTATTTCCGGAATAAGCCGGTAGTTATTTCTTCAATGATAGATGATTGGCCGGCCATGAAAAAGTGGTCGCCGGATTATTTTCTTAAAAACTACGGAAAAGTAAATGTAGAAATTACAAGGGGACGTGATGCTGATAAATTATATGAAAAGAATTTTCGCAATACTGTTTCAACAATCCAATTTGGAGAATATATTCAGCTTATAAAAAACCGCGGATCAACGAATGATATTTATCTCGTCGCCAGGAATTATTTTTTTTCAAACCCTGATTTTCGCTCGCTTCGCGATGATATTATTCCACCCGGAGAAATAGTAGATAGTGGCTACGCAGGTGGAGGAATTATGAAACTTTGGTTTGGGCCATGCGGCACCGTTACACCTCTGCATCACGATAAGCATTCCATATTATTTTGCCAGGTATACGGCCGGAAGCAATTTAAAATGATTCCTTCATTTGATCTTCCTAAAATATATAACACGGACCGCTACTACAGTGAGGTTGATCCGGAAAAT
>JBKJRY010000249.1:0-3471 GCA_046593045.1 Chitinophagaceae bacterium
ATGAATTTTTCAATTTCGGGGTGATCAAGATCTAAGCAAACCATTTTAGCTGCTCTTCTTGTTGTACCACCACTTTTAATAGCGCCTGCTGCACGGTCGCCAATTTTTAAGAAACTCATTAAGCCGCTTGATGTACCACCGCCGCTTAATTTTTCGCCTTCGCCACGTATGCTGCTGAAGTTGGTACCAACGCCGCTGCCATATTTAAAAATCCTTGCTTCACGTACCCAAAGATCCATAATGCCGCCTTCGTTAACCAGGTCATCATTCACACTTAAAATGAAACAGGCGTGTGGCTGAGGGCGCTCATAAGCATTGGCCGATTTTTTTAACTGGCCATCTTTTGCATCTACATAATAATGTCCCTGTGGTTTTCCGGTAATGCCATAAACTTCGTGCAAGCCTGTATTAAACCACTGTGGACTGTTTGGTACACAGGCCTGGTTTAAAATAGAATAAACCAATTCATCATAAAAAATCAGTGCATCATTTGGCGTAGCAAAATAATCATAGCGTTCGCCCCACACACGCCAGCAATGCGCCATACGATGTGCAACCTGTTTAATGGTTGTTTCTCTTCCGGTTGTTCCGTCTTCATTTGGTACTCCTGCTTTGCGAAAATATTTTTGCGCTAAAATATCCGTAGCTATCTGGCTCCATTGTTTCGGCACTTCAACATTATCCATCTGGAAAACAATTTCTCCGGTTGGATTTTTAATTACTGAAGTACGGTAATCGTACTCGAACATATCGAATGCACTAACGTCATCCTTTGTAAACTGCCGTAAGAACTGTAGCCCTTTTGCAGGTTTTGATTTTTTTGACATAATATATTTACGGCTTGATTAGTTGGGTTAAGTAAATAACAAGTCAACGAAAATATTTGTATTGATTGAAGAATCAAACTTATAAATATTAACACCTGTGGACAAAAGCGGTGGATAATTTTGCAGATGCAAACGGGCAGTGGATTTGCCAACTTTTCCCCATCGAAAATAAAATTTGTTTGTTAAAATATTGGGAATTACGCGTAAATATTTAATTGGCTGGTTTTAGGCTGTTTTAGCGGTTTTGTCCTGCTTTTGATAAAAGACACGGATAATTTTTTTACATGCCCGGATTGATGTCACTTGCTATTCAATCCCATTTGCTTCCGGCTCATTTTTTCTCTGCTTTTTTCAGTCCGGAAAAAAATATTTTTTGCAGGGATACCTGGTTTCGTGTAAGCCTTCAAAAAAATCCAGGGCTGTTGCCCATTAAGATCATAATGAGCAGATTTATAAAACTAACTGATATCAAAAAAGTATCTTCTTACTGCGTGAACGATTATGTATTGTAGCATGCAAGGCAATGTACATGATCGGAAAAAAATTCAAGTCATTATCTAAACTTAAAGATTTCTGGTAAATGCAGCCACCGCTTGCTGCAATAGTATTGTGTATTGCAAACAAGAAAAAATAAAAAAAGCCATTGATAAACCCTCTGCTTTATTATATCTGCTTCAGTAGAGGGTATATTTGCATACATGAGAGTAGTAATACAAAGAGTTGCCGGGGCTTCTGTAACCATTAACAGTGCTGTATTTGCTGAAATTAAAAGCGGGCTGCTTGTTTTTATTGGCATAGAAGATGCCGACAATAATGAAGACATTGAATGGTTAAGCAACAAGATCGTTAACCTCCGCATTTTTGACGATGAAAACAAAGTGCCCAATATATCTGTAAAAGATATTGCTGGTGATATTTTATTAGTAAGCCAGTTTACTTTGCATGCCTCTGCAAAAAAAGGAAACAGGCCATCTTACATAAAAGCAAGTAAGCCTGAGATTGCTGTTCCTGTTTATAAAAAAATGATTGATCAGTTAGAAATGGATCTTGGCAAGAAAATATATACCGGTGAGTTTGGAGCAGATATGAAAGTTTCATTATTAAATGACGGGCCGGTTACGATATGGATTGATACAAAGAATAAAGAGTAATTTTATAACACGAATTTTATTCACGAATTACACGAATTAAAATACAACCATGCCAGATATTATTTTAAAAGAGGAATCGTATCAATTAATTGGAATATACATGGAAATTCATCGGGAACTTGGAATGGGATTTAAAGAAATTGTTTACAAGGATGCTCTTGAATATGAATTTAAAATAAAGAAAATTGAATTTATTAGGGAAAAAGAATTTAAAATTCAATATAAAGATATAATACTGCCTCACAGGCATTGTGCCGATTTTATTATTTATGATTCCATAATTTTAGAAGTGAAAGCCTCTTACATGATTGTAAATAATTTTGTCATTCAAACAATTAATTATTTAAAGGCTTCGGGATTGCAATTAGGTATTATTACCAACTTTGGCGAAAAATCTTTAACATCTAAAAGGGTCGTATTTTAAAATAATTCGTGTAATTCGTGAATAAAATTCGTGTAACAATGACAATACAACAAGCACAAACCGATGTTGACCAATGGATAAAAACAGTTGGTGTAAAATATTTTAGCGAACTTACAAACCTTGGTATTTTGATGGAAGAGGTTGGAGAACTGTCAAGATTAATGGTTCGGAAATACGGCGAGCAATCTTATAAAGAATCAGATAAAGGAAATGAAATTGCAGATGAACTGGCAGATGTTTTGTGGGTATTGATTTGCCTGGCTAATCAAACGGGCGTTAATTTAACCGATGCACTCCAAAAAAATTTTGAAAAGAAAAATGTAAGAGATGGGGAAAGGCATAAAAATAATGAAAAACTTAATTGATAAAATGAAAAAATTGACAAAAAGTATATGGTCAATAACCAAACAATCCTTTTCTGATTTTATAGATAACAAGGTACTTAAACTGAGTGCCGCCCTGGCTTACTATACTATTTTTTCATTACCGGCCATGCTGATCATTATCATTTCTGTAAGCGATATTTTTTATGGCAGGTCTGCAGTGGAAGGAACATTATACCACCAGATAGCCGGCTTTGTGGGCAATGATGCGGCGCTGCAGGTGCAACAAACTATACGTAGTGCAGCATTATCAAAAAGCAGCTATTTAGCCTCAATTATAGGCATTGTTACTTTATTAATTGGTGCTACCAGTGTTTTCAGCGAAATACAGGATTCTATAAATCATATCTGGAAATTAAAATCAAAACCTACAGGAACGGGCATTTTGAAAATGCTGGTAAACCGCCTGCTTTCTTTTTCCATTGTGGTAAGCCTGGGTTTTTTATTAATGGTATCGCTGCTAATTAATGGGGCAATGGATGTACTCCTTGACAGGCTTACCCAAATGTTTCCGCAACTGACGGTGATTATGATTTATGTTTTTAATATCATTCTTACATTTATTATTACTTCATTATTATTTGGTATGATATTTAAAGTACTGCCCGATGCACGAGTACAATGGAAACATGTAAGAGCCGGGGCATTTACCACTGCTGCACTTTTTATGGCGGGTAAATTTTTAA
>JBKJRY010000039.1:0-3733 GCA_046593045.1 Chitinophagaceae bacterium
GTATTTTTTGGTTGGGCATTCAGGCTTTATATCATTGGCTTTAATGCGGTTCATATTGTAGCTGCCGGTTTCTGTAGTGGGAACGACCGCCATTGCAGCAGCATTAAATTGTAGTTCTGCATACCAATGTATATTAAGGCTGTGCTGGCATTAGTCTGTATCTTCATAATACCCTATTTGGCAACGTAAATGCTGTCGTCCATTGGACTTAATATTATTATCTATTTGCGTAATCATTTCCACAATTCTGTTCACCACTTAATCATAAAGATTTGATTTATAAATCATTTTAAAAAAAGGCATTTTTTTTGCTTTCGCGTTTTCATACTAATTGTTTAATAATTAAATGCTTTTTCAATTATGGAAAACGATAGCAACAAAACCATGAGCGAAAGCCAAGGGTACAATCGCGACCGTGGCCAACAAAATCCTGAGAAGGAAAGTACCGGTTACGATGAAATAAGAACGTACCGAAGCAAAAAATATATGGGGTGGGGCAATGATTATGAAGACTCGAATGATAACCGATTCTCCATTCCCGGAAAGTTCAGGAGCAACAACATAATTAATATTTCTGGATCTTGCAATTATAGCCGCGGAGGCAATGAAACCCATAATGACGACCAGGCCCGGGATGATTTCAGGAGTGACAGTCATAGGGCCAACAATTCTAACAGCAATACTTTTTCCAGCTACTATAAAAGTAGCAGTTATGGAAAGCAATCCGCAGACACCGGCAACGTTGGATATAATAGCCCGTATAACGGCAATGGTCGTGACTGGTGGTCCAGAACAGTGGACAAAGTTTCCTCATGGTTTGGTAATGGGGCTGCACAACGCAGGCTCCACATGGATAAGATGAATGACTTTCACCATAATAAAGGACGCAAGGGTTCATTCCCGCTGCGATGAATGTTAGAGAAATTAGTTGCCCAAAGAGAAGTTCAGGGATTTATGCGTTATCTGAACGGAAAATTATTAATCGACCTCCGGCGTTCCTATAATGCTATCGTTTAGTATATTTTTTAAATTATCCTTAATACACAATCGTGCTTTTTAATTTGGAATGATCTGGATGGCTTACTTCCAGTAAATAAATACCCTTTGGAAGATTACTGAAATTAAGCGTTTCGTTACTGTTGCCACCTGCATGTGTTATGGTTTTTACAAGCAGGGTTTTTCCTGCATTGTTAAACAATTTTGCATAGTAAGTGCCTGCGGGAAGATCGTTCATTTGCAAATAAACCATACCAGAAGGTGCAGGGTTAGGATATATAACCAAGGCGGGTCTTGTGTGGCCTGAATAGATTTTTATAGTCGGGCTGTAGGCTACTTTGCCGTTGATGTCAGTTGTTTTTATCCTGTAAAAATTATTGCCCTGTATAGCATTTTCATCCAGCCAATGATAGGTAGTTTCAGTTCCGCTGCCGCCTGCCGTTTGAGTGGCAACACTTTGAAATGCCTGCCCATCTGCTGATCTTTCCACCTCATATTTCCTTATGCCGCTTTCATAAGCTACTTTCCATTCTATATCAATATTTTTATTTTGCTGCCTTGCATTAATACTGCTAAAAGTAACAGGCAATACACCGGCCGCCACATCAAGTGAAATATTATTCATACTTAAATTAAATATCGTGTTGGGCGCTTTAGGGAAAAAGCGTATTTCATCAATATGATTAAAAACAGCGGGAGTCAGCAGGTCTGCCTGGGAAACAGTAAGCGGGTTATAGCCAGCATCTGGTGTAAAATCAACCGATCCCACAATCGCACCATCATCGTATGTTTCAATGGTAATTACATCAGTATAGCCCCAGTCATATAACTGTATGGACTGAAGGGAAAAATTGACAGCGTCATCAGCGCTTTTGATTACCATAGCGGGCACGCCGTTGATGGTAGCGGCCAGATCAGGCCCCGAGGTAATACCAGTATAACCAGGGGCTGTAGACGCATAATAGGTATTATCATGCCAAATAATGGTAGATCCGGGAAAGAGCGTAGTATGATCAGCATCAACAGTATACACCTGCAGGTTGAGGCCGTTAATATCTGCCGAACCTCCTTCTCCATCTTCCGCAACACCATCATTCCAATTAGAGGGATTGTCGGAAGTAAACGTAAGGGTGGCAGGCAGGTTTACCTGTGCCGGGGTCGTAATGCCCTGGAAAAGAAAGACGCATAATAATAAAAAAGGTAAGTGAAGTTGTTTCATAATTTTTTGGATTTTAATTCCTGTGCAAGATAAAAAAAAATTAAAAAAGCCTGGTGCAATGGAAATTATGAAGCGATTTGCATTTATTAAAATCAGGAAAGTTATAAGGGAATTTCGGCAGGCAGAGTATTTAAAAAACTTTTTTAATTTCGTGCCAGCAGCTATCTGGATTGCCGTCTATTTATTAAGTCGCCCGGTTCTTATTTTGATACAACCCATCAACCCTGCTTCATGTTCGCCCATCTTTGTCGCTTGTAAAATGAAAAAAGCCTCCCGCAGTATTACGGAAAGCTTTTTACAGTTCGGTTATGCTGTTATTTCGCCGCTCTTTTGTATTGCTCGAGCAAGGTGATCTTTCCATCTATTAGCATGTTAAGATCGTGGTAGTAGGCTGAATCGACTGCGCCGGATTTATAGGTGTCAATTTCTTTGTACCAGGTGGCTATCCAGCTATTATTTTTATCTGTAGAATGCATCTTATGCCAGCCCTGCATATCGATGGTTATGGAACTCAGGCTATCCCTGTAGGTAGTCCACATCTTCATGATACCAGCATTAGGAAGATGGTGAATTGAGCCATCGGACCTTTCCCACGTCAATGAATCACCATAGGCTTTGGCCACATCGGCCATATTGCCATCAGCCCAGTCTTTGTAACTTACCAATACCGTCTTTAGATCGGCATCAGACACATCCGTGTCGAAGTTGCTGGAATAGGACGCAGTATAAGGTAAATCGATTGTTGATGTTGCGGTACTGTCGGTATTATCCGCAGCGGCCGCAGCGGGCTCTGTGTTGCTGCCGCCGCACGACAATAAAATTGTTCCCCAAAAGAGAAACACAAGAATTTTTTTTATACATAATTAATTTTAGGTAAAAGAAAAATGTTACATTTTTCAAAAGAGATGCCATTATCCGGTAGTACCAGGCAGGCAGTTTTGACTGAGAAAGATAGCGAAAGAAACAGGATAATTAAAAAGCTATTTTTATGACGATAGTAAACAGGTTCATAAATTCTCTCTCACTATCTCCAGCAAGTCGTTTACCTGGAAAGGCTTTTTTAAAAACCCCTGCGCATTGCTGTCTTTGGTGTAAGATTCTAACCTGTTACTTGCAGAGAAAAGAATCACTGGAATATTTATTGTTGTTTTAGATTTTTTTAATTCTTTACAAATAACCCTTCCATCAGATCCTGAAATAAAAATATCAAGAATTACCAGGTCGGGTTTGTACAATTTTATTTTCCCATAAACTTCAGGCCACTCAGAAATCGTTTCAACATCATGCCCTTCGTTACCGAGAATAGTTTTCACTACCTCAAGTATATCCTTGTCATCATCAATTACTAAAATTTTAGCCATAAAAAGTGATGTAGTGAAAATGATTGGGGAGTATGCCTAAAGTTAAGCAGGAATAATTTAGCAGGCATTAAACCCAAATTTCGCAAACATCGAGAACCATAGGTAATGAGTTTCAGAGGGAGGGATATATTTATTATTCCTTTAACATGTGTTGATT